>DASPSM010000244.1:0-2169 GCA_035623955.1 Planctomycetaceae bacterium | reverse complement strand
GCATAACCGACGATTTCCCCGTAAATTCGAGCCCCACGCGCCTGCGCGTCGGGCAAACGCTCGAGCACGCAGAGGCCTCCCCCTTCGGCCACGACGATGCCGTTGCGATCTTTGTCGAACGGCCGACAGGCCTTCGTCGGGTCGGCGTGCTTGGCCAGGGCCCCTTCGGCCTGAAAGCTGGCAAAGATCCCGAACGTGTGAATGCTCTCGGAGACCCCGCCGGCAATCGCCTGGTCAACCTCTCCCAAGCGAAGCATCTGCACGCCGTGGATCAGGCCGGCGTTGCCCGCAGCGCAGGCCGCGCCGACGGTCAGATGCGGACCGGTGATCCCCAGGCTGATGGTGACCTCTCCCGCCGGATTGTTGGCGACCGTCCGCGGATTGTGGTGGTGTGACCAGACGGACGTGTCGTAGTCGTAGCGCGAAATCTCGTAGATTTCGTTCTCCGTCTCGACATTGCCGTGCTCGGTAATCCCAATGAAGACGCCGACCCGCCCTTTTTCGAGCGTGGCCCAGGGGAGTTTCGCGTCCGCGACCGCCTCGTGCGCACAGTAAATTGCCAGCGAGCCCGCGCGGGTCCCGCGGCGAAGATCTTTCTTCTTCTGGTAGCGCAGGACGTCGCAGCCGCAGACCCCGGCAACCACGGGCTGCATGTAGCGGGTTTCGAACGGAATGACGCCCGATTTCCCGTCGAGCAAGGCACTGCGGAATTCCGGCAGGTTGTTGCCGTTTGGGGCTGCCAGACCGACGCCGGTGATGACGATTCGATTGCGGTCAGACACGCGGTCGGCCATCAGAGGGGTTTGACTAACTGCTTTGTACGCAAGGTGATAGGCAATCCAGCGCGAAGGAAGCCCAGAGATTACCGCACGCAAGAGATTGTGACAAGCTGCCAAGTTTGACCGGTGCGCAGGCCCTCGCGGCGGCCGCAACCCTTTCAACCTTCGGTTGTCAACGTGGCGACGACTTCAACCGGCTGCCAGGCCTTGCGAGCCCGGCGTCGGCCCCAAAACCGCTCTTGCGTGAAAACCAATCCCGATCATAATTTGCGCCCCTCCCAGTCCTTCCTGCTCTCGGGAATTCACACGGATGTGGTGCCCCACTTGCAAGGCGGAAGTGGCTGCCGAAGTTGCAGCCGACAACCGCCGCGTGCGCTGCGCCACCTGCGGAGGAGAAATCCCGGTTCCGGCCAACTTCGGCTTCGCCAAAACGCGAGAAGCCCGCGAACTTTTGGATCGCTGGGCATCGGAACGACAGCCGGATCAGCCGGCCAGTCGCAGCGCGGGCGGCCGGGCCGGCGCCGTTCGTTCCTTGGGGGGCGGCGTGAGCCTTGAAGCGGAGCCAGCCGGCACTCCTGGCCGTCAGGACGATCCAGGTTCCGCCTCGCGGATGGAGACGTCCGCGCACGATTCACAGGTCTCTGCGCGGCGCATTGACGCGGCGCAAACACTTTCCGGTCCCTATGTCACGGCCGGCTCGTCGACCTCTCGGACCGGACGATCGGAGTCGGCGCGAGTCCATCGCATTCACGGGCCCGAATTCAACGGACCGAATTTCGACATCCAAGGCAGCCTGCTCGACACCGATCGCCGCAAGACAAACTGGACCTACGCACTCGGGCAACTCATGGCCTACGCGGGAGTGGCTCTACTCACCGTCGGCTGCACGCTGGTGCTTTGGGGTTACTTCGGCGGCCCGGCTAGCTACGCTCCGACCGGCTGGCTCACCACGATGGCCGGCCAGATGATCTTGATCCTGGGAGTCGTCACGCTCGTCTCGGGCGGAATGGAACAAACCAACGAAGACGTGCGCGTCCGCATCGAGCGCCTGGGCGAGCGGATCATCCGGATCGAGCAAATCGCCCGCGACCAAGCGCTCCGCGGCCCGAATACCCCGGCCGATTTTTCCCGCGCGCAAGCTCCGGAGATCGGCCAGCGGCAAGAGTCCGAGATCCGCCGCTAAGGCGTTTGATTACTGCGCTGCTCGCCCCGGCCGTTGCCAGGTTTCACCGCGTTTGTAGCGGTTGGCGCGCTCGACCACGACGGCGTCTTTGCTCGTCGCGATAACCTTGTCGAGTGCCTTATCCATCTCCGCCTTGTTGGGGTCGCGGACTTCGCGGTGGTGGGCGATTTCCACGATCGTTTCGCAGGCGATCTGAGCAAACTGTGG
>DASPSM010000109.1:0-2140 GCA_035623955.1 Planctomycetaceae bacterium | reverse complement strand
ACACAACTGCGCGATGGCGAGTGTTCCTTCGGGCATCGAAAAGTCGATCGCGACGTCGACCGGGCCGTCGATCTGCCGCTGGATGCGGACGCCGATCGGGCCGATTCCGGCCACCTCGCCCGCGTCGTGTCCCTGCGCGGGAGAGTTTTTGTTCTCCACGGCACAGGCCACGGCAAGCTCGGGATCCGGATGAGCCAGCGCGACGATCCGCTGCCCCATCCGCCCGGCCGCTCCGTTCACCGCGATTTTGATTTTGTCAGGCATGGCCGATTCGTTCGCAGAAATCGTGTGCCATGCCCACGGCTCGGCGTGGGCATGCGGCCCTCGCTGACGGTTCGGGTTGGTGGACCCCCCGAATTAACCCGAAGCGTGAGCGAGGGCCGCCTCAATCTGGCTTCGCACCGTCGCATTATCCTCGACGCCAAGACGGCTTTTCAACGCTGCGATGGCGGCGGGCGTGCCGATTTGACCCAGAGCCCACGCGGCCGGTTCGCGGATTTCGGGATCCGCGTCGCCGAGCCCTCGCTCCAGCGCGGGGATCGCCGCAGGGTCGCGCTGGTTTCCCAGCACGATGGCCGCGTTCCGCAACAGCCCCGCGCGGCCGGGACGCGCGAGCGCGCTGTCCCCAAACTCGCGGCGAAAAGCCTCGGCATCGAGCTCGAACAGCCGGCCCAGCTCTGCCGGATTCCGATCGCCTCGCGGCCGGAACGCCGGATCGTCTTTGCGAGGCGACTTGCGATTCCAGGGACAGACGTCCTGACAGATGTCGCAGCCGAAGAGCCAATCGCCGATTCCCGCGCGCAGCGATTCGGGAACCGAACCTTTCAATTCGATCGTCAAATAGGCGATGCATTTGCGGCTATCGAGCACGTACGGCTGCGGGAACGCGTCGGTGGGACACGCGTCGAGGCAGCGGGTGCAGGTGCCGCAGTGGGCCGTGTTGTGCGGGGCGTCGGGCTCGAGCTCGACGTCGGTGAGTAAGCCCGCCAGAAAGATCCAGCTCCCTTGCCGCTTGTTGATCAACATCGTGTTCTTGCCGAACCAGCCGAGGCCGGCGGCCCGTGCAAAATCCCGCTCGAGCATCGGGGCCGAGTCGATCACGCCCCGCGTGCGGCAGCCCGGACATTCCGCGTGCAGAAAGTCGGCCAGCTTCGCCAATCGCTCGCGGGCCACCCGGTGATAGTCGGCGTCGCTCCAGGCGTAGCGCGACACGCGGCCCGTGCCGGGGCGGGGCGGGGAGGGCTCGTCGGTGCGATAGTTGAGGGCCAGCATGATCACGCTGCGCACGCCGGTAAGCACGTGCTGCGGATGCTCGTAGGCCGCTTCGCGCCGCGACAGCCAGGCCATCTCGCCGTCGTATCCCTGCCGCAGCCAGTCGTGAAAGCTGTCGAGTCCCCCCGGAGTGGCCGCGGGAGCGACGCCGACGAGATCGAAGCCGATCCGCAGGGCCTCGGCTTTCACGGCGTCTCGGAGCGCAATTGATTCAAGACACATCAGTTTGACTTGCCGAATTGAAAATCGCGGCCTTCCTCGACGATGGCAGCCATCTCAGGACCAGGAAGTCTCGTCGCCGAAAGGCATCGTCCAACATCGCGACGAATTCGGGACTGACCGCCGCGTTGTGGAGTAGTCCCAGCGATTCATGAATGACAAACAGGTCATTGGGACCGTTATCCGGCATTCCTTTGAGTCGAGTGATCAGCTCGCGAAGATCCGTTTTGGCCACCCTTCCGAGATACGTGCAGGCCCCGGCGTCGAACAGGTCGAATCGGTCATCGCCCGTCGCATCGATGTCCTCGGGCGGCGGAGTGTCAAAAACACCTGGGTAGTTCGCGGCGCCGGACTTTCGCAGTGCGGACTCTGCCTCGAGGCGCCGTCGATTCGCGCGTCGTTCCGAAACAAACCCAATGATCCAGGCAACCAGGACGACAGGGAGCCAGGCGGGCGTCTGCTGCAAGACCGCGAGCCCAGCGCCATAGACAAACGCGACGAGCGCTAATTCAGCAACCAAACTGACAGAACCACCCATTGTCCACCTGGTTGGGCGATGGAAACCGAACAGGCGCCCGCCGACGCACCAAACAAGCAACCCCGTTGCAGTCGCGATGGCAAGCCAGCCAAGAATTGTTTCTCCCATGGT
>DASPSM010000218.1:0-2233 GCA_035623955.1 Planctomycetaceae bacterium | reverse complement strand
AGCGCGATTCGCCCGTCGCCTGGTACGCATCGAGGTACGCCAGCGCGAGCAGAGCGTTGTCGTAGAGCATTTTCTCGAAATGCGGGACGAGCCAGCGCGCGTCGGTCGAGTAGCGGTGGAAGCCGCCCCCCAAGTGATCGTAGATGCCGCCGCCTGCCATCTTGTCGAGAGTCAATAGCGCCAAGTCGCGCGCGTCGGCGCGGCCGAAGCGCTTCCACGTCCGCAGCAGCAAGCGGAGATCCATCGGATGCGGAAACTTCGGAGCCGTGCCGAATCCGCCGTGCACCGTGTCCGCAATCCGCAAGCGCGTCCGTTCGGCCAATTCGAGCAGCGAGACGTCGAGGCTCTCAGGGGCCGAGTGCGATTGGGCGTGCCGCGAGACCGCATCGGTCAGCTCGGCCGCGCCAAGTTCGACGTCGGCCCGCCGCTCTTGCCAGGCTTCATTCACCCGCTCGAGCACGTCGCGAAAGCCGGGCATTCCCATTCGCGATTCGGGGGGCCAATACGTGCCGCCATAAAAGGGCTCGAGCTTCGGCGTCAGAAAGACCGACATCGGCCAGCCGCCGTGCCCCGTCAGGGCCGCGACCGCCGACATATAGATCTGATCGAGGTCGGGACGCTCCTCGCGGTCAACCTTGATGTTCACAAAATGCGCGTTCATCAGCGCGGCAATCGCCGGGTTCTCAAAGCTCTCGTGCTCCATCACGTGGCACCAGTGGCACGCGCTGTAGCCAATCGACAGAAAGATCGGCCGATCGAGCCTGCGAGCCGCCTCGAGCGCCTCCGGGCCCCAGGGATACCAGTCGACGGGATTATGGGCGTGCTGCTGCAGGTAGGGACTGGTTTCCTGGGCGAGGCGATTGGGTTTGTTCATCAGTCCAGAATCCAAGGTCGAAAGGAGGGAGCACGACGCGCCGGCTTTATTTCTTGCTATCTGCGTCGGCTGTTTTCGCCCCAGCTTTTATCAACTGGCAAAAAGTGCTGTCGCATTTCCCGAGCTCGATGTTCGGAATCGGGGCCAGGATTTCTGCCGCCGGGGGATTTGACGCGTCTGTGGTAGACGGATAAAGCGCACGGTATGCCTTCGCCATTTGGAGCGCTTTGAGAGAAGTGGCGGTCATCTTCTCGGGATTGGGATGGAGTCCCGCATTTTGACCGTTGGCGATCATCAGGACCTGACCGTCAATGGGGACTTCGATGTACTTTATCGCCTCGTCAATTCGGCCTAACCGCAGTTTGCTCAGAGTGACCAGATGAAACATGAGTTCTTCAGCGTTATTTTCCCCCACCTGACCCCACAATGCGGAATAACTCCGCACGTAAGCAAAAATCGTCCCGCCAGCGAATCCGATTATCAATACGGCCAGATAACCAAGAGCTCGCAGCATCTGTTTCATGACAGACAACCCTTGGTGCCTTTGGTTTGTCACGGGGCGATCAGGTTTGGACCCTGGGCTTTCGGACCGACTACAATTAGGCCATGGGGCAGAATCGCGTAGCAGGTCCACGAATTCTAAATGGCCGAGCGCGATTGTGGCACGCCGGGCGGCGGGCCCCCTCACCCCCAGCCCCTCTCCCGCGGGGGGGAGAGGGGGGAAGAGTTCCAGCGTCGCCATCGCTTTCGCAAGATTACATCGCGTGCAAATTCTCTCCCCTCTCCCCGCATTGCGTCCGCGCCGGCGGTTGCCGCCGAAGCGGCGCACGCCGGCAAGGCGGGAGAGGGGCTGGGGGTGAGGGGGCTTTCCGGCGCCGCGTCACAATCGCACGCGGCCATTTAGCCGCTGCTCTCACCTTCTGTCTGGCGCTCTGCCTCGGCTCGTCGGCTGATGCCGCGGACTCGCTTGTCCGCGTTCGTTTCGAGGACCAATCGACCCCTAAAACGGTCGAGGGCAAGCTGATCGTCGAGGCGGCCGACGGGGGCGTGCTCGTTTTGAGCCGCGACGGACGGCTGCATACCATCGGCCACGCCAAGTCGCCGCACGTCGAGCGGCTCGATCGGCCTTTCGAACGCTTCAACTCCTCGGAGCTGGCTCGCGCCCTCGTGGAGGAGCTGGGTCCCGAATTCGAAGTCGTGCAGACCCGGCACTACGTGATCGCCACGCGAGCCAGTCGCGAGTACGCCCAGTGGTGCGGCGACCTGTTCGAGCGGCTGCTCGGCGCGTTCTTGGACTATTGGAAGTCGGCCGGCCTGACGCTGACGGAGCCGCAGTGGCCGCTGCCGGCCATCATTTTC
>DASPSM010000212.1:0-12966 GCA_035623955.1 Planctomycetaceae bacterium | reverse complement strand
AGGGGCTAGGGGGGAAGAATTCGAGGCCGGTACCGCTATTACAAAGACGTGTCGCGCAGATCTGCTCCCCTCTCCCCCTGCGGGAGAGGGGTCGGGGGTGAGGGACCGCGGGGGCCGCCCACTGGCGGGCAAGCCGCCAGTGCCACCCGAGTGGCAGGCAGGCCCGGCCGAACGAATCAGTGCCAGCCGCTGTGAAACAGGTTCCAGCTGCTTTGGAAGACCAGCGTGTGGAGCCAGATTTCCGACACTGCCATCATCGCACAGACCGCGCCCAGGATCCCGAAGCTCCAGAGTGACGATTGGCGGCTCGTTGTGAGCGTGGCGATGCCGTAGGCCGCCAGGATCGCGAACGGAATCAGTGTGCCGCACATCAGCCGGCCGCACACAAAACCCGGAAACGCAAACAAGGGCGAGGCCGTCCCCATCTTGCCGAAGTCGATCGCCACCGACGAGAGCGCCAGGAACGCCACCGAAGCCCAAAAGCTCGCCAGCCCAAAGATCAAAAAGCCGCGTTGCCGGAGGTCGCGGTTTCTCCACAGTCCCAGCGTCGCGGCGGCGAGCAGGATGAGCGTGCCGCTGGCGTAGACGCAGTCGACGTAGTAATTGCCAATCGGTTTGCGATACCAGGTGATCTCTCCGCGCCAGTACGTGGCGATCAGCTCGAACCAGAAGTCTTTGACCCCCGCCAGGCTGAACAGCGGGTGCTCGAACCACTTCAAAAAGGGCTTTTGGCTGAAGCCCAAATACTCGAGCTTGGCTGCCGAGCCGGTGAAATTCCCCAAGCTCAGCTTGTTCCAGATCATCCAGGCGGCCAGCGGCGACGCGCCGACGGCGAAAGTCAGCGCAGCAGCCACGGGACGGCGCGACCTGCCGGTCCGTCGCAACACGAGATACGCAACCACCACCAGCGTGACGGCGATGAGCGGCAGGTTTGTCACCTTGGTCAGCCCCGTGGCCGCAACCGCAGCGCCGGTGAGCCCGGCAGCGCCCAAGATCGGTCGCTCCGGACTCATCCAGCGCACAAGTCCCAAGCAGACCAGCCCGAAACAAAGGGGCGACAGCACGTCGTCGTTGATGCTGTAGAGCACGTCCTGCGGAATGAAAGCCAGGAGCGCCGGCGCAGCCAGTTTCACAAACGGGCGATCCGGGAACAGCTCGCGCACGATGACATAACCCACCCACACCGTCGTGCCCAGCACCAACGCGTCCAGGAACCGCACCCAATAGAACATCACGCCGTCCGGAATCCGCAGCAGTTCTCCCAGCGCGAGCCACCCGCCGGCGACGGCGTAATACAGCGGCGGCTCGAGCAGCTCGTGATTTCGCTCGATGTCTTGTCGCGCGATGTTGGCTTTTACTTGCTCTTCGACCGACGGACGGACGATCTGCTGCGGCTGGAGGTAGACTTCGGGCGGGCTGAGGAACTCGGGGGACCAGTTGCTCGTCCAGCGCCTGAACTCTTTGGCATGCGGGGCCAGCGCTCGCGGCAGGACGCCGCGCGAGTAGAAGATCGCGACGTCGAAGTGGTTTCCCTCGTCCATGTTGTTATTGACGGGGAAAGCCGCGCAGAACACCAGAACTCGAATCGCCGCGAACGCCACTAGCGCGACGACGATCAGCACTTCACGACGCGACGCGGGCACCTCAGAACTTCGTGAGCAACGTGCGCATCTCCTCAGCCTGCTCTTTGGTCATCTTGTGCTTTTCGTAGATCGGCTGCAGCTGCTTGAGGAGTTTGATGAAATCGTCTTCGGGGAATCCCACAATGTAGTGGCCGATGACGGCTCGAACCAGGCGGCGAACGGTGACGAAGTTGTTCAGCACGCGGAAATAACGCTTTTGATCGCTCCCCAGTCGGCTGCGGAACGCGTCCGTGATTCCGGCAGGCGTCGTTTCCACGCGGTCGACGCGGCAGCGAACGTTAAACAGGTCGTCCCGAGCCGAAAACGACTTCAGCGACAGGTGATACGCCTTTTCGCACAGCAGGTAATTCCGGCCATGCCCCATCCCCATCACATTTCCCAGCGACAAATCGAGCTGCGCCGCCATGTAGCCGAGTTGATGGTTGACGATTGCCGGATGGGTGGCGGCCATCTCGACGTGCGAGTGGACCGCGGGCCCGGCGCTGCCGCAGGCCAAAGTCAGCACAACCAGGCGCTGATCGGCCGCCATCAGCGCGGCGGCCGGCACGATCGTCGCCGGCACCCGAAATTCGGTCTGGTCATTTTCTGTGGCGAGTCGAAACAGCACGGTGTCGAGGGCCGCGTCTTCCTCGAGTTTGAACGTCGCTGACTTCAGGTGCAGGACCTTGACCGGCTTTTCGGGATAGGAGCGGAGCAGAATCCCCCCGACGTTGTCGCTGCCGAATTCGTCGCCGAAGGAGGCAACCTGAAAGTTGGCGTTGTAGCGGTCTTCCAACGTCCGCAGGACCGACCCTTCGCCGAACTGCTCCCCCTCAAAGTGCGGGTTGACCACTTCCTTGATGCGCTTGGCGAAACTCGGCTCTTCGGTGTGTTTCGAGGGGATCGGCTTGTCGGACTGCTTGGGAGGACTCGGCGGGTCAGCCGAAAGTCTCGACGCGATGCCGACGAGTCCCAAAGCCAGAAGCACGGTCGATGTCGTCAGCCGTTTCAGCACGAGTGAGCTCCTTTGCGACGGTTCCGTCGAGTTTCCTGCGAGAGGTGCCCGCGCTCTCCGGCTAGGGGATATGCGAATGCTTTGGTAACTCAACGAAGCGAAAGACCGCTTGTTTGCCTGCCGACATTCTAGCAGCACTGCGTGACACAATCAGCTGGATTACCAGCGTTGCGAATCACGCGGTAGCCGCGGCTAACGATCGCTGGCTTCTGGTTCGCCTTTATTCGTTCTCCAGCTCGAATTCCAGGCCGTCGGGCAGCCTCGGGCGGACAGCGTCGATTTCGCGCTCGGCCTCGAGCTCCGTGCGAAACACGCGCGCCTCGTGCCGAGGCACCAGCCGCTCTCGACTGTGACCGATCCACTGAGGCGCCGCCGCATGCCCGGTGATTTTGACGATAAAGCCCATGCCGCCATTCTAACGGCGACCGGCGTCCGGGCCGACTGAGTTGTCTGCGCTCACTCGAAAATTGCCCGAACATTCACGCGGTCATCTCGAACTAAGCCTTTAGCAGGCCCGAGTCGAATTCCAGTGACATGAGTTCTTTCCAGATCGCGTCGATCCGCGCGACGATCGATTTACGGAAGTCGGGCGCCGGAAGTCCGTATAACATCGCCATCCTCACGCTCTCGAGTTCCGCAAGGGAGAACACATAGGAATCGGATGTGCGATCGGAAATGTAATAGGCCGCAAGGATGTCGAGAGGCTGCAATCGACCGTTCCCCTGAGTTGCGCGCAGGTCGGCCGCCCGAGCGGCACACTTGGAGCGGTCTCTCTTAACGTATCGATACTTTTCGGTGACCTCGGCGCGGCGGACCGCGTGTTTCGGCGGCGGCAGAGGAAAGATGCCAGCGAAGGGGTTCAGACCGCTCATGCTGTCATTCTAGCGGCAGCGGAAAGCTTGGCGCCGCCAACAAACGCTGCTTTTGGACCACATGCCTTTTAGTCCAATTCGTGCCTTTAGTCCAATTCTTTCGACATCACGATGCAGTGACACGCCGCTTCATTCTTCACGAGATGCGCGGCGGGGAATGGCTCAACTCCCGTTTCGTGGTACCCCAGCCGAGCATAGAAGGGGAGCAAATCGCCGCGCAGGCTCAGGACGTTGAGGTCCATTGCCGTGCAGCCTCGCGTCCGGCAGTGATCCTCGACGGCTTCGACCATCGCACGCGCGAATCCCCGGCCCTGATGAGCCACGGCGACCGCCAACATCCCGAAATAGCCGCGACTTCCCCGCCGCTCGACGTACACCGACGCGACCAACTCGCCCGACCCGTCATAGCCCAGAAGAAACTCGCCCTTCTCCATCATTTCCGGCAGGTGGTCGGCATCGGTGCGCGGCGCCTCCATAAATGTCTCGACCGCGAAGGCCGCGTTGATCAGCGGCACCATTGCCGAGACATCGCCAGGGGTCGCCAGACGCAGTTGTCCGAACATCGGCGTTTGTCGGGATTCCATGCAGGTCTTTCGGTTCGACAAACCAATTCTGGGTTCTGCACCTTCGCGACGCCGGCGCGAAGTCGTTCCGTGAACGACCGCGGTCCGTTGGTCACTTGGAGCGCTGATGCGTGTTCAACGTGTTTTTTCGCGCCGTCGCCACCACAGCCGTGAAAGGATCCGGAGGGCCAGGCAAGCCAGCGCGCCGCAGCAAGCGATCCAGACAGCGGCGCGGGGACCCGCGTAGGTTGCGCCCACGAGGACAACGCAGCCGCCGATCTCGCAAAGAGCAGCCGTCAGCGGGCCGACAGGCTCGGGCCTCTCTTTGTCCAGGTTGACGACCGCAACGGGTTGCCAGCGGATTGCCGGCAAGTCACGACGGATCGGATCGTTGCTCATGCCATTATTCTAGCGACGTCGGACTCAGGTCGAGTTGAAAATGGCTGGCTCACGGTTGCTCCACGCTTGCTGGGATTCGCTAGCCGCCGAGTGGTTCCATTTCTCGGCTGCGAAGTCTGCCGGGCTATTTCGCGGTCATCATCCCGATCAGAAAGGCGACCGGTGAGAGCAGGATGCCGGCCACGACAAGTTCCGCAACCCCTTCAGGGTTCAGTCGGTGCAAGACATGCGGCAACAGCCAGTGGCCCACCTGCACCACGATCATTGGCCCAACCAATAAGGGGAGTCCGAACAGCGTGCCTCGCTTGAGGACCGTTCCCCATCCGGGCTCCCGCCGCTCCTGTTCCTTTGCTGCGAGCTGCCATTCGCGATCTTCGTCCTCGCGGGATTTTTTGCGCGCTCCCTTGGTCAGGATGTCGGCATACAGGCGAGCCAATCGTCGCGATTGCGATCGCCGCACCCGCCTCAAGAGCTCATCGACCAGACCGTCTTGATCAGTTTGTTCGTCAGGGGCGTCCTGTTCGTCGCTCATGTGGTCGTCGATCTGCCAGTTGAGATGATCGAAGTATGAGATGATCGCGCCGATCGGACCCGGGAGATACTTGGGCGCGAGGCTCCTGCCGACAGCCCGCGACGGTTTTTGTAGAACTGCTCGGAACGACGCGCCTCTGAGACTGCCCGATCCGGACCCAAACAGGCATGCGCGGCTTGGACTTACGATTGGCCGAGGCGGGGCTCGAACCCGCACGTCCCTATCGGGACACAGGATTTTAAGTCCTGTGCGTCTGCCTATTCCGCCACTCGGCCTGGTCAACAATCTTTGTGCGCTGCGGCTGATGCTATCGGTCGCTTGGATGGGCGTAAATGGCTCCTAAAACAAGGGAGGACCACAAGGAATAGATGGTTCGGGGTTGCAGCGCAGGGCTTCTGCGCTTCTTGGCTTCCGGCAAGGCGGTTGCTATCGTGCCGGGTTGGCGTCCAACCGCGGGCGTGGTGCGCCAATCGCGACCGGCGGCGCGCTCAGAGATGCCTCCATGAACATCGGTACGAACGGTTCGCACGCCGACGCCAAAGAAGAACGCCTTTCGGTGCCGCTCAAGCTTCTGGCCGGATTGATGCGGCGGCTGCCGACCGACGTGCGCAGGGCCGACGTCATTTGGCAGGGGCTTTACCGCCGAATCGGTGGTGGTGGATTCTCGGCGGATGGGGCGGTTGATCAGAGCTGGCCCCGCGGTTTGCAGCAGCCGGTTCGGGGAACGCATCACTTTTTGATGCGGCTCAACCTGCAGAACTGGTCGGACCGACGGGCCTATTTCAGCGGGCGATACTACCAGCCCGACATCAGCCGCCTGCTGGAGACGTTGCTGCGGCCGGGCGATCAATACGTCGACGTCGGGGCCAACGTCGGCATGACGGCCCTCCTGGCTCGCAGCCGGATCGGCACGACGGGCAAAGGCGTGGCCTTCGAGCCCAACCCGATGGCTTTCGCTCGGCTTAAAGACCACTTCGAGATGAACGGCGTGACGAACTTCGAGCTTGTTCCGCGGGCGGTTGCCGATTCAGAATCGGTGCTCACCCTTTTCGTGCCCCGCGACGAAATGCTGCTCGGGACGTTCGTCCCCGAAAGGGCGGAAGGAACGCGCGTGGAGGTCCGCGCCGAGCCGGCGGACCGTTACCTCGCGGCCTTCGACCCGGTCAAGCCGACGCTGATCAAGATCGACGTCGAGGGTTACGAGGTGCAAGTGCTCCGGGGCATTCAGTCGCTGCTTTCCGGGCCTAATGTCATGGTGGTGACCGAGATTGCCGACGCGAAACTGCGTCGGGCCGGCCATTCTCGCGAGGAGCTGCATTCCCTGCTGGGGGGATTGGGATTTGCGCCGCACACCATCGACGTGCGCGCCACCCGCTGGCGGAAAGCTCTCGAGCTGCGTCCCATTCCGGGACCACTCGAGAGCGTCGAATACGACGCACTCTTCGCTCGGCCGGGCTCGCTGGCATTCCGCGAACGAATTGAGCCGGCGCTGGTCGGCGGGACGCGGGCCGCGGATGCTTTGGCAAATATGAAGACGCCCTAACAATCGGCCGCGATTCATCTTGAACGCGGCAGTCTGTTTGTTATGGTGGGGGCACAAGCGGCTGCTTACGCGAGATAGCCCTGCGACAAAAACGTCCGCCACTGACCAGGCGTCAGTGGTTCGCTTTGAACTGAGTTCGCATCCGCGTCTTACGCGAACGGCGGCTACCGCGAGCAACGGATCAAGCGGAACGCTTGGCACGGAGGTTGCCACACCTTTTGAAAGAAGGGGGTGCACCCGTGTTGATCTCTCCGCGAGAGGCCCTCGCCTGGTTCAAAGCTGTGTGGGAGCGGGCCCGCGTCCAACGCCTTTCACGGCAGCAGCTGGAATCTGAACAAGCCGCGAAATTCCGAAGCCTCGTGAGGTTGGCCTGCGAGCGATCGCCGTTCTATCGGGCGATCATCCAAGAGCGATCACTCGACGTCGATCGCTGTCGGCCGACCGATTTCCCGATCCTGACCAAACAAACAGTCGCCGACAATTTTGATCGTCTGCTGACCGATCGGCGGCTCTCACGGTCGCGGATCGAGCAGTTTCTGACCGAGTCGCGCGATCCGGGGGAACTTCTCGACGGCCGCTACCACGTGCTGCACAGCTCGGGAACCTCGGGAACCATCGGCCACATGGTGTATTCCCACGATGACTGGATCAAGGGCGCCACCCAAATGTTGCGAGTCTTCCCCTTGCGTTTGCGCAGTCGCGTTGCCTTCGTAGGCGCGACGCGGGGCCACTTCGCGGGCGCGAGTCTCTTGCTGACCGGAAACTACAAAACCAACCGGCTGTTCTTCGACGTGCAGGCGCATGACGTCAGCCAGCCGATGGATCAGATCGTTGCCGCGTTGAACCAGCTGCAGCCGCACGTACTGACCGGATACGCGAGCGTTCTCGAGCGGCTGGCCGAACCGCAAGAAGAGGGGACGCTGCGGATCGCGCCTCGTCTGGTCGTCAGCGGCGCGGAACCGTTGAGGCCGGGGTGTCGATCGATCTTGCAAGACGCCTTTCGGGCCCCGGTGGTGAACGCCTACGCTTCGAGCGAACATCTCTTCATGGCATTTACGCTGCCCGGCTCCGATGGGATGCACCTGCTGGAGGATGATCTGATCTTCGAGCTTCACGACGACTTCACTTGCGTGACCAATCTCCTTAACCGCACGCTCCCGTTGATCCGCTATCGGATGGATGACGTGCTGATTCCAGAAAGTGATCCGCTGGGGCGTTACCCCTTCACGAAAATTCGTGACCTGGTTGGCCGATCGGAAGACAGTCTGGTCTTCATCAATCGCGAGGGCGAGAAAGACTTCATCCATCCGAGTTTGATCGGCGAGCTGGTGGTCCCTGGTCTCAAGTCGTGGCAGATCCAATTGATCGACGACACATCGTTTGCCTTCAACGCTCGTTTTGAAGCGGGTCGAAACCCGCGCGAGAAACAGGTCATACGCGGTCAGATCCGTGAGCGGCTTCGGGCAATGCTTGCTGAAAAGCGGATGGACAACGTGGACTTCCAGATCGCAGAAGTCGATCGGCTGAAGCTCGACCTGGTGAGCGGCAAGACGCGCATGATTCTCCAACCCGAGCGCCAAGACAGCCCGGACTCTCGCTGTGGGCAGACCGCCGTGCTGGTCCGTTCGTGAAATCGCGGGGCTTTTGACCAAATCAAGCGGAGCGCGACGGCATCAAGCGTCGCCGTAGCCGTGCGGGTGCTCGCGGAACCATTTCCACGCTGTCGCGATGATGTCATCCAGCCGCGTATAGTGCGGCGACCAGCCAAGCTCGTTCCGCAAGCGGTCGGCGTTGGCCCACAACTCCGGCGGATCGCCGGCGCGCCGCGCAGCAAGTTCGACGGGGATTTGCCGTCCCGTCACTCGCACGGCCGCATCGATGACTTCGCGCACCGAATATCCGCGGCCGATGCCTACGTTATAGAACCGCGGACTCCCGGGGACCATGCGGTCGAGAGCCAGCAGGTGCGCCCGGCACAGATCGTCGACGTGCACGTAGTCGCGAATGCAGGTCCCGTCGGGCGTTGGGTAATCGGTGCCGAAGATAGTGATCGCCTTGCGACGTCCAAGTGCCGCCTGGAGCACAAGCGGGACCAGGTGCGTCTCGGGCTCGTGGTCCTCGCCGATGCTGCCGTCTTCGGCGCATCCGGCCACATTGAAATAGCGCAGCGCCGTGCAAGCAAAGTCGGGACGCGCGACCGCCGTGTCGCGGAGGACCTGCTCGACAAACAGCTTCGACCAGCCGTACGGATTGATCGGTTGCTGGGCCGTCGTTTCGAGGATCGGCAATTTCGGCGGAATGCCATAAGTGGCGGCCGTCGAGCTGAAAACGAGCCGCTTAACGCCCGCTTCCTGCATCGCCCGCAACAGGCTGAGCGTACCCGCCAGGTTGTTCTGGTAGTACCGGAGCGGCTGATCAACCGACTCGCCGACATAGGTGAGCGCGGCAAAGTGCATGACGCCGGTGACCGCTTCCTCCTTGAGCAACTGCGCCAGCGGCTCGGTCTGCGCCAGGTCCAGCTGGGCGAAACGCGCCTGCGGAGGAACGGCCGCCCGATGTCCCCGAAACAGATTATCGACCACCACGACCCGGTGGCCGGCGACAATCAACTGGCGCACAGCGTGTGAGCCGATGTAGCCGGCGCCTCCCGTGACGAGAATCGTGGACCGCATGGTCGTCGACTGTACCGTTGGTCGCCTTCTAAGCAAAAGCCAAACCGAGCCGAGGGCGTCAGCCCTGGGAGTTCACTCGGATTCGAACGTGCCACACAGTCTCTCGGCTGGTTGACACCGGCC
Source organism: Planctomycetaceae bacterium (assembly GCA_035623955.1). Lineage (GTDB taxonomy): Bacteria > Planctomycetota > Planctomycetia > Planctomycetales > Planctomycetaceae > DASPSM01. Next base: position 3,625 of record DASPSM010000212.1, on the reverse strand, counting down.
GCTCAGGGTCGTCGACGAAAAAAAATCCGGCGGTCGAGGGACCGCCGGATTGCGTCACGGAGGGACCAGCAGCGTCATCTGTTTCCGAGTGCGCCGACTTTCGGGCGGGGCTCTTCGACCCAGACTTCCTCTTCCTCATCGTTCCAGTCGCACGAGTCGTCGAAAGCGAGCAGCTCCTTGGGTTCGCTCAGCAGCCGATAGGCGCCCTTCGATTCCTCGTCGAAGAACTGGCGGAACCAGAGCATGTTGGCGACACGCGGCTGCGGCGTGTAAAGCCGGATCGCCACGCCCATCTCGTGCCAGTCAAAGAGCATGCCGAAAAAACCGCTCGGCACGTATTTCACGCTCGACATGTCGACGCCCAGGCTTTTGCAGCCGTTGCGGCCGCACTTGCGGGCGAAGGTGTCGCGGAGCAAAGCGAGGTCGGCGCCGTCCCAGATTTCGACTTGTCCAAGGTCGAGAATGGTGACACCGTTTTCCTCGCGGATTTTCATCCGCTCTTTGCGTGATCCCATCGCGGTTGGTTCCTTTGTGGTGTCGGGCCGCGAATGCGGCGTCAGGCGAATTGCCTGGATATGCGGGTGACTGCCGCGTTGCTCCTGGCCTTTGTTGCGGCGGTCATCGATGTCGCCAGAGAACAAACGCAAAGGGCGAGCCAAGGATGGGGCGCGTTTCCCAGGCCGAAAGCGAAGGCGTCGCAAGCTATAGCCCGGCCTGCGTTAAGCCGCGGTCGCCGGAGTAACCGGACCAATCCGCGCTGCCTCGGCCACGGTGCCAAAGGGAAACGTGCAACGTTTCGCGTTGCGAAATGGCAACAGCGCGGCGCAAGAGTGCTGCGGGCGAAACGTCGATCAGTCGCCTTCGGGGCGGTAGAGCAGCCGCCCGCAACTTCGGCAGAACAAGAATTTGCCGGTATTGAGCTCGACCAGGTAGTTGGCCGAAAGAAGCTCGAAACACGCCGTACAAGCGTTGTTTTCGACCGTCGCCAGCGCCCCCGCCCCGTGCGCCTGCACGAGCCGGCGGTACGTCGTGATGGCCGTCTGGGGGAGAATTTTTTCAGCGTCGGAAAGGGCGGACTGCAGCTCGATCGCCTGCCCGCGGAGTTTGGGCGCCCCCGATTCCACCTCTTGGGCGACCCGGCGCAGGTCGGCCGCCGTCTGGGCAATCTCGTCTTCAGCCTGTTTGATCTTGTGCTGCTGCTGATCGACCTTTTCCAGCACCTCGAGGATTTCGTCCTCCAGCACGCTGTTGGCCATCGTGTCGGCGTCGATCTGCGAGCGGATCACGTCGAACTCGCGGTTCGACTGCGCCTGGTTGAGCTTGCCGCGGAGCTGGTCGATCTTTGTTTCGTTGGTTTTGAGCTGCAGGTTCTTCTGGTCGGCGAGCATCCGCGTCTGCTTCAGCTCGGCCTTGAGGGCGTCGATCTCGGCCTGTTTCTTGGCAAGAATTTGCTGGCGGGCTTTGACCTGGCGCGGACCATGCTCCAATTGTTTATTGATGTCCTGCAGTCGGATATGAAGTTCGTGTAATCGCTTGAGGCCGGCTGTCGCCGCACTCATCGTTGGGCTCCGAGTTTTCAATTCGTGGGACATTTTTATTCTACACGCCGTCCCCAAGGTTGCCGAGCCTTACCGCCCGACAGAGCACACTCAGCTCGCAGAGCCTTCGAGCTTCAATCGATGCATTTGCTTTGTGCGCTTACGGTTCGACACTCCGCCTCGATCTTCGCCAACAATCGGATTCTGCTACCGCAGGGCCACCCACTGACTCGTACGCTCCGCGGCACTTTCGGCGTTGGGCAAATAAAAACCGCCGGACAAAACGAGGTGTCCGGCGGTTTCGGAAAGTAACGAACGTGCGGTGATCAGTTGGCGGCGTTCGCGGCCAGTTGATCCAGGAAGCCCTTGAGCTGCTTGCTGCGGACCGGGTGCTGCAGCTTGCGGACGGCTTTGGCTTCGATCTGTCGGACGCGTTCGCGAGTGACCTTGAAGATGCGGCCCACCTCTTCGAGGGTGTAAGTGTAGCCGTCGCCCAGGCCGTACCGCAGCTTGATAATCTCGCGCTCACGGTAAGTGAGGGTCTTCAGGACCGTGTCGATCTTGTCCTTCAGCATCTCCTGCGTGGCGGCGTTGACGGGGCTTTCGCTCCCTTCATCCTCGATGAAGTCGCCGAAGTAGCTGTCCTCGCTCTCGCCGACGGGCCGATCGAGGCTGATCGGATGCCGCGAGATCTTCAGCACGCGCCGCGTCTCTTCCAGACTGACGCCAGCGGCCTCGGCCGTTTCTTCGATCGTAGGTTCGCGGCCTTTCTCCTGCAGCAGCTTCTTGCTCACCTTGCGGAGCTTGGACATCGTCTCGATCATGTGCACCGGAATACGGATCGTGCGGGCCTGGTCGGCGATCGCTCGCGTAATGGCCTGACGAATCCACCACGTCGCGTAGGTCGAGAACTTGTAGCCGCGGCGGTACTCGTACTTGTCGACGGCCCGCATCAGGCCCGTGTTCCCCTCCTGAATCAGGTCGAGGAAGGAGAGGCCGCGGTTGCGGTACTTCTTGGCGATCGAGACGACGAGCCGCAGGTTGCCCCCCGACAGCTCGCGCATCGCGTGTTCGTAGCTGCCGAAACGCTGCTCGATGCTCTCCAGGCGAGCCCGCAGGCTGCCCGGCGTTTCGAGCGTCATCATCATCAGGTCGTACAACTCGCGCTGCAGGTTGGCCCGCTCATCCTTGGCCGTCTTGAGCTTCTTGACGTGTTCGATCTGCTGCTCGAGCTCGGTCATGCGGAAGCCGATCTGGGCCAGCCGCTTCATCGCCGGCTGCAATCGCTGGGTCCGCACGCTCATCTCTTCGATCAGCGTGACCATCTTGCGGCGCCGCAGGGCAAGCGAGTGCTGGGCCGACTTGCGATCCTTCTCAAGCGTTTCCGGATTGACCATCTTCTCGAAGTCGGCGACGTTCTTCTGCCGCAGATATTCGAGCGTCTTCAAGTTCTGCGGCATGCGGCCGACGATCTGGTTCTTGTCGAGCCCTTCGGTCACCGAGACCTTGATCGTGCGGTCGAATGGCAGCTCGCTGACGTTGACCTTAGACAGGATGTCGATCGCCGCCTTCATGGCGTAGTCGCATTCGAGCAACTGGCGGCGGAACCGCTTGCGCGTGACCTCGATCTTCTTGGCGAGCGAAATTTCCTGATCGCGGGTGAGGAGGGGAATCTCACCCATCTGGGTCAGGTACATCCGCACCGGGTCGTCGATGCGGCGGGACTTTTCCTCGCCCTCTTTCGCCTTGCGGCCGTTCTTGCCCTTCTTCTTTTCGGGCGGCTTGTACGGCAGCTTGGCATCGGCAACGATCTCCATCCCGAGCTCTTCGAGCGACATCAAGAGGGTGTCGAGCTTCTCGGGATTGACCGCCTCGTCAGGCAGGTAGTTGTTGACCTGACTGAAAGTCAGCCAGCCGCCCTGCCCCTTGCCGATCGCGATCAGTTGGTTGAGTTTGTCGTCAAGCCGATGCAACACGGGCGTCCTCCAATTAGGTCGTGGTGTTCGCTCTAGCGCGCTCGCCGTGAATTTCCATGGCGCGTCGCAGGTGGTCGAGTTGGGCCGCGTCGAGCGTGCCGGGTGAGTCAC
>DASPSM010000177.1:0-3187 GCA_035623955.1 Planctomycetaceae bacterium | reverse complement strand
GCGTCCCACTGGTCGGGCCGGACGGCGACGATCATTCGCTCCTGGGCCTCGGAGATCCAAATCTCCGTGTACGAGAGGCCCGAGTATTTGAGCGGCGCCCGCTCCAGCCAGACCTCCGCCCCCGTTTCGGCCCCCATCTCTCCCACGGCGCTGCTGAAGCCGCCCGCTCCGCAATCCGTCACCGCTGTGTACAGGCCGCGGTCGCGGGCCTCGAGCAGCACGTCGGCCAGCATTTTTTCGGTGACGGCGTTGCCGATCTGCACCGCGCCGCCGCTGGTGGTCTCGCTTTCGTGTGTCAACTCGCCCGAGGAGAAGGTCGCCCCGTGAATTCCGTCGCGCCCCGTGCGTCCGCCGACGGCCACGATCAGATCGCCGGGCCGCATCCGCTTTTCGACCTTGTCGGCCGGAATCAACGCGACGTTGCCGCAGAAGACGAGCGGGTTGCCCAGGTACCGCGGATCGAAATAGATCGCTCCGTTGACCGTCGGGATGCCCATCCGGTTGCCGTAATCGCGCACGCCGGCAACCACGCCCTTCGCGATCGTCCGCGGATGAAGAATCCCCGGCGGCAGCGACTCGTAAGGCGTGTCGGGCGGCGCGAAACAAAACACGTCCGTGTTGCAGACTGGCCGGGCGCCGAGTCCCGTGCCGAGCGGATCGCGAATTACGCCGCCGAGCCCGGTATTGGCACCGCCGTAGGGCTCGAGGGCCGACGGGTGGTTATGCGTCTCGACTTTGAAACAGACGCAATTCCTCTCGTCGAATTTGACGACGCCCGCGTTGTCCTTGAAGACGCTCACGCACCAGTCGTCCCTGCCCAGCCGCTCGCGGATCGTGCGCGTGGCCGCGAAGATCGTCTCTTTGAGCAGATTCTCGAAGGCGAGATCGCGCGTTTCGTCGCGGTAGTGGACCCGGCCCCCCAAAGTCTTGTGCGAGCAGTGTTCGCTCCACGTCTGGGCGATCGTCTCCAGCTCGACGTCGGTCGGGTCGCGCCGTTCGGCGGCAAAGTGATCGCGAATGGTCTGCATCTCGCGGAGGCTCAAGTAGAGTTGCCCCGCGCGGCTCAGCTCGGTCAGCTCCGCGTCGCTCTTGCCGCGGATCGGCACGGTGACCAGCTCGAATCGATACGCGCTCCCCAGCGACAGCTTCTCCAGATGCAGCGGGCCCCACACGACGTGCTCGATCGCCTCGTTGGCCAGTACGCGGTCGGCCAGCTTGTGCAGGTCGGGCTCGGCGGCGTCGGCGTTGACCCAGTACTTGCGGCACGTGGCGACCTCGTCGACCGGCAGGCCCAGGTCGATGAGCGCGGCTTTCGTGCTCTGGCCCACGTTGTCGGTGACGCCCGGCTTGAACAACACGTTGATGGCCCGCGTCCGCTCGGGCACGGCTGGCGGTCTTTCTTGTCCGTTGGCCGAGACCGGGCGGACTTCGCACGTTTCGACGACCGGATCGACGAGCAGTTGGGCGGCCGCCCGCTCGACCGCCCGCCGATCGCCCGCTTCCGTCTCCCCGCGCGTCTGGATCAGAAACGAACGGGCCGATTGGAGGTCGTGAATCGACGCGGCTTGAAAGCTCTGAGCTTCCTGCAGCACGCGCTCCGCTTCGCGATCGGGCTGATCGTCGGTCGGGCGAATGACGACTTCCCAGAGCATGGCGTCGGGCCGTCCTTTCTATTCGTTGCCGTGGTGCTTGTTCCCCGAATTGGGGCCCAGGCCGTCACGGTTTTCTTTCGCGAGCTCCAGCAGCTTCCGCAAGCGGGCTCTCTCGCGGGCGTCGAGCGCTTGCAGAAACTCGTGCAGCCGGGCCGAAACAGAACGCAGACCGGCGGCGACCTCATCGGCGTTGGCCAGCAGAATGCCGCTCCACAATTCGGGATCACTCGCCGCAATCCGCGTTGTGTCCCGAAAGCCCCGGGCCGTGAGTGAGCGATTCTCCTCATCGAGCGAGGCCGCCAGAGCGGCCGCAACGACGTGCGGCACGTGACTGGTTTGAGCCAGCGCCTGATCGTGCGTCTCGGGCGACATTTCGACAACCGACATCCCCAACGCCTGCCAGAATGCGGTAAGCCGGGCGACCTTGTCGCGAGGCGTCTCCGCCAGCGGCGTCAACACACACACGTGTCCGCTCAACAGCTCGGCGTCGGCGTGGAGGCAGCCTTGTTTCTCCGAGCCGGCGATCGGATGGGACCCGATGAACGTGACCCCCGCGTCGAGGCCTCTGACCGACTCACAAACCACGTCCTTCACACTGCCGACGTCGGTGATCAGCGTCCCGGGTCGCGCGGCTTGGGCCGCCGTGCGGACGTCTTCGACGATGCGATCGACCGGCGTGCAGATGACGATCAAGTCACAAGCCTGCGCGGCCGCGGCGAGATTGGGCTCGGCCCGGTCAATCAGCTTCCGCGCGAGAGCTCGGTCGAGGTTTGGTCCCGGACGTCCCGAGCCAACGATCTGCCCCGGAAACCCCCGGCTTTTGAGCGCCGCCGCAATTGAACAGCCGATCAGCCCGCAGCCGACGATTCCAATCGTCTGAAACGGCAGCTTTTCGGCGTCCGCATGGGTCATGGCGCGCGCATTTTAGAGGAACTGTGGACGATCCGCGACAGCCCGCCCGGCTTAGCAACATGCGCACTAACCCTGAGCCGGGGGCGTCAGCCCCCGGAGCATTCCTCGTCAGCCCCCGGAGAGTTCCGCGTCAGCCCCCGGAGACGTCCTCGTCAGCCCCCGGAGAATTCTTCGTCAGCAGCTCCTAGAATGAGGGCGTGCGAAACCGCAACTCTTCGTTCACAATGCCATTCTGAACCCAAACCGTTCTTTATGACCCTTCTCTCATCAGTTCGGGGAGCCTGCCAAATGCGGCGATGCCTCGGGTTGCTGGTCGTAGCGACGAATTGTCTCGGCGTTGCAGCCGCGGCGGGCCCAAAACCCGACGAGCTTCGCTGGCCGCAATTTCGCGGCCCCGAGGGGTTGGCTGTCGCGTCGGCAGGCGTGACCTATCCGGTGCGCTTCGGCCCCGACTCGCACGTCCTCTGGAAAACGCCCCTGCCCGGCGGAAATTCGTCGCCGGCCGTGTGGGGAGAGCGGATCTACCTGACGGCGTTCGACAAGCCGAAGCAACTGCTGGAGACGATCTGCCTCGAGCGGCGGACGGGCCAGATCTTGTGGCGACGGGCCGCTCCGAAAGTCGC
>DASPSM010000013.1:0-3727 GCA_035623955.1 Planctomycetaceae bacterium | reverse complement strand
AGACGTTGCGCGCCGTCCTGGCCACTCTGGAGCCGCCGCGATGCTGAGTTTCCCGGCGGCCATCAAGGTGTACCTGTGCACGGTCCCGTGCGACATGCGGCGCTCCTTCGACGGGTTGTCGATGATGGCCGAGCACGTCATCGGATGCAACCCCTACGCCGGCCACCTGCTGGTGTTCTCGAACCGGCGCAGCGATCGGGTGAAGGTACTCTATTGGGATCGGGACGGCTGGGCGATCTGGTACAACCAACCGTCTTCACACTACACCTCCTTCAGCTCCATGCCAACAACTTGAGATGCTTGCTGCGCCCTTGCGGCTCGATCCACCAACCGATCCCAGCGACTGGAATGTTTAGCCGGCACATTCGGCCCCACAAGCTCGTAGAGTTGCCGTCCATTGTTGTTGTAGAGGTGGGCTTTGAGGATTCCATACTTCGCCCAGCGGTCAACCGTTTGCTCGTGGATCCCGAGGCGGTCTGCCATCTCCCTTCGGTTTAGCATTCCTCGCTTGCGCAGCCGATCATAGCGCGGGCAGAGTCGGTAGGTATGCATGAGATAAGCGACCCGCTTGGCAGTAAAGCGCTCGGCCCCTCGCCCCGGTCGTGCGGCTCCGCCCGGTCGGAGATCCCGCTCATTGAGGAAGTCAGCGATTTCTGAGTAGATGTGGTCGTCGAGGAGCCGGTCGACGAGTTCCACGATCTCCGGCTTCGTCCTGACCTGGTCGGGGGAGGATTTGGGATTCAGTGCCGTGAGCGTTTCGGTCTTGCCTCCTTTAAAGCGGACATGGATCTTGGTGATGCCTTCTCCGACGACCTTCAAGAGGGTGACGTCCTCAATGATATGAGCGAGCATGCGTTTCCGCTCGCGATTTGCCGTGGCCGGGTCCGCCCAGAGCTGTTGGAAGTCTGTCGTCAGGGTGCGGAGCCGCTCGCGGGCCGTCTCGTCGAGGAGGAACTGATCGTCGCGCCGCGCCCGCTCCCTTTCCTCGCGGGCCTTGGCCAAGGCACGCAGCTTGTTATTCCAGTCGGCCTCGAGCGTGTCGGCGACCAGGCGATTATTGGGATCGACCCGCATGAACCGGCACTCGGCCAGATCCGCTTCGACTTGTGCCCTTTCTATCGCACGGCAACGCAGCCGGTCGGCCTCTTCCTGGCGGTCCTCAATCTCCTTTCGGATGTCCAGCGCCAACTCGACGGCCGCGGGAGTCATCCTTTCGGTCACCAACTTCCCGACCGCCTCGTCGACCGGGCAGCCCGCGATCGACTGGCAGCTGGGCCCGGCTTGCTTGCCGTTCGCACGATCACAAATGTACCAAGATTCCAACCGGCCGCGCCCGTCTCGGTATCGGACCCGGAAGTGTTGCCCGCACACCCCACACACGGCACGTCCCTGCAGGAGCGCCGAGCCCTCCCGCGGGGGAGAACCGCGCGCCAGCTCATATCCTCGGCCGTTGCTCTCAAGGATACGCAGGTTCTCTTGATACTGATCCCAAGTGATGTAGCCGGGATGAGCGTTCGGAAGGCACGCTGTCCAATCACTGCATTGGCGCCTTCGTTCGATTTTCGGTCCCTCCGCCGTGCGGCGATAACGCCGCCGCCCGTACGCATAAACGCCTGCGTAACGCGGATTGTTCAGGGTTCGCATGGCGGTCGACGCCGTCAGCGGTCGGAAGACTACCTTCCCGGGGTCGTTATGGAGGCGAGAGGGAAAGCGCAGGCCCTCATCTCGAAAAGCCTTGACCGTCTGGTGGGCAGAGCCGACGCGGGAAAAGGTTTCGAAAAAGTAGGCGACGGTTTCCCGCACCTGCGCGTCGGAGTCGAGCACCACGTTGCCCGCCTCGTCATACACCAAGCCGGTGGGGAGTGGACAACGATACTCGCCGCGTCGCGCCTTGTTGAGTAAGCCCCCGCGCAACCTCGCCTTCAGGACATGCAGCTCCGCTTCGCTCATTGTACCCTTCAGGCCCAGCAAGAGACGGTCGTTGAAGTGAGCGGGGTCGTACACTCCGTCCTCATCCAGAATCAAGGTGTCCGCGAGCGCACAGATTTCCAGCAGCCGGTGCCAGTCCGCGTTGTTGCGCGCCAAGCGCGAAACCTCCAGCCCCATCACGATGCCGGCGCGTCCCAATCCCACCTCGGTGACCAGGCGTCGAAAACCTTCCCTCCAAGCGGCTGACGCTCCTGACTCGCCCTGGTCACAATCGATCACGATCACACGGTCATCCGGCCAGCCGAGGGCGATGGCGCGGGCCCGGAGCGCGTACTGACGCTTCGTGCTTTCGATGTTTTCCACCACTTGGCGCATCGACGACTGCCGGATGTAGAGGTACGCATCGCGCTGGAGGTGATGAGATTGAACCTTGAGTGACTCGGTCATGGGGTCCTCCTCCTATGCGTGGTCAGCGCTAAGGCTGCGAAAATCTGAATAATCGCGCGGGGTGGGTAGAGTGTGATCGAGGCCGAGCGCGTGGTGGGTCTCGGTGGCTCGGGAACTGCGGTCGCGGCCAGCACCCGTGCCCAGGCCCACAGGCCCCGGCGTAGAAAGAGACCGAGCCCCCAACGCGCTTCCGGTGGAATCGGCTCGCCCAGCGCTCCCCTCCGTAAGGTCTCGTACTGCGCAGCGACCCGGGCGGGCAGATCAAGCCGGTTCATCTCTGTAGGGTCGCTCTTCAACGGGGAGTTTTTTTTCGTGCCAGCGCTCGTTCGATGGTCCGGGGATGAATCTCGAGATCGAATTTCTGGCGAACCAACGCCGCCACCTCGCGTGCTCGGACCGGCTCGCCAGGCACGACTTGCTCCTCGATGAACGTGAACACCTCGCCCCGGAGTTTGTGGGGGCCGCGCGGGCCGCGCTTTCTCGGGACCAAGCCGGCAATCCCCGCGGTGGCGAAGTTGGCTTGGGCCTGATAAAACGTCGGCCGGGAAACGCCGTAGTTCTCGCTGGCCTCCGTCACCGGTAGGTTCTCCACGGAAACACGGCGTAACATCTCGTACTTGACCTGCACGAGATCGCGCGGATCGAAGAACTCGTTGGCCAAGAACTTCGGGTCCTGAACCTTTTCGGGCGTGGCGTTCAACGTCCCCTCTTCCAAGAGGGTTTCGGGCTTGGAAGGCGGGCGGTCGTGCGTGGTGGGCAAAACAGCCTCCCCAAAACTCACCAATGATATACGTAAGTATAAATACGCCGCAACTGGGCCGCTTGTCAAGCGAATATTTCCGTCGATACAAGCACATATACAGGTTATAACTGGATATAACCACCATTACCTCGTTTCGTTGCGGCGTATTTGTGTTTACACATGCGGCGGAATTAGCCTTACATTTCATCGGCCGCCTCCTCTGTCTTACGTCGGCGCAACCGAGCCAAAAGGCCGGCGAGATCGACCAGGTCCACGACTCGGAAAAGGGCGCGCCCTCGGCCGAAGATGACCTCCGGGTCCGGGTCAACCAGGTCTGTCCAATGTGGCGGAATCGAGTGGACCCTCCCATCGTCACCCTGCAGCAAGAGCCGCGTGCCGTAGCGGTTATACCGCTCGCCCACACAAACGCATGATCGGCCGCTGAGGGGATGGAAGGGATGCGTTACCCGCACAAGACGCGTCGCAGTGACAGATAAGCCTGCATTTTGGACTGAGGTACAAACGCTTAGAGGCTGGGACCTTCGAATTTCCCTTTGCCGAGACGGGGCGGAAGGAGATTGCGGCCTGGGAGTTGGCGGTGTTGCTGGA
>DASPSM010000146.1:0-2854 GCA_035623955.1 Planctomycetaceae bacterium | reverse complement strand
AAATTCATATTTTCGTAGAACGCAATCCAAGGGGTCACGGGCCATGACCATCAGGTTTGCCTGCCCAAAGTGCGGGCGCGCGATCCGCGTAAGCGACAGCGCCGCGGGCAAGAGCGGCAAATGCAACGACTGCGGCAGCGTCTTGACTGTGCCGCGGTCGGAAGAGACCGCGACAGTTCCTCGCTCAAACGACGAAATCCTGGCGCCGTGGCGAGACACGCCACCGCCGCCGTCGCGGACCCGTTGAGCGGGCGACGCTGCCCTGATTGATCGAGCGTGCTCCCTTAGAGTTCCTTGGGGGCGGACTTTGTCCGATCGCCACTGCTTTGACCGGCCAGCGGAAGCTCGAAGCAGGCAGCCTCCTCGGCGTTGCGGACGAAGACCCGGTTGCCGATGAGCACGGGGTGATTCCACGTTTTGCCCTCAAGCACTTTCTGCCGGGCCACTTCTTCGAGCTTTTCAGGATTCGCCCGGATCAAGACCAACTCGCCTGTTTCGGAGAGGACGAGCAATTGCCCGGCATCGGGGAGGAGCAGAATCTGCCCGTTCCCATAGCGGCCGTTCTTCCACTTCTTGGTTCCAGTCGCCAGGTCGACGCAGCACAGAATGTTGTGATCGAGGCCGTAGAGGTAGCCGTTGAAGGCCACGTAGTCGTTGAAATCGGGTTTCATGTCGTGCGAGGTCCAACGGTCCTCGAATTTCACCTCGTCCTTGTCCGCCACCACTTCGACCCGGCGCGTTCCCATTCCCATGCCGGTTCCCAACAGGACTGAAGTTTCGCTGAGCAGCAACGGCTGGACGACGCGGTAGCCCTCGAACAGCCAGTCATAGCTCCAAGCGGGCTTTCCGGAATGGGCGTCGACCGCCGTGAGCCCGGTCTTGCCCCAAAACAACACAAGGTCGCGACCGGCCAGCTTGGCCAAATGCGGAGAGCTGTAGCTCCCGTTGCCGACCTTCGCGGTCCACCGCGGCTCGCCCTTGACTGAATCGAAGGCCAAGAGGAGCCCCGTCGCCTTTTCATCACCCTCTTCGCCCGCCGAGTACGCGATGACCGTGTCGCCGACGACCAGCGGCGACGACGCGTACCCCCAGATCGGAGTCTTCTTGCGGTCGGCTTCCTTGATCAAGTCGCGCTCCCATTTGACGGTTCCGGTGAGCGGATCGAGGCACTGCAAGAGCCCCGTCGCCCCCTGGGCATAGAGCGACCTACCACTGAGCGTTGGCGTCGCCCGCGGCCCGACGCCTCCCATCGATTCGTCGAATCGGGCCTTTGACTCGTGAACCCAGCGCTCGTCGCCCGTTCGCGCGTCGTAGCAGACGACGTCCTCGTTCGCGCCGCGCTGCTCCTGCGTGAACAGCCGATTGCCGGCCACGCTGAACGACGACCAGCCGGGGCCGACCTTGCGCTTCCAGACTGGCTTCGGCGCGCGACTCTTCCAGTCGACGTCGAGTACGAGACCCGGGACTTTCGAGTCGCGGTTGGGGCCGCGAAACTGCGACCACTCCACCTTGCCCAGAGGCTCGGCGCTCGTCTCCGGCGCGGCGGAAGTCTTCAGGGTTGCGAGGAAGGTATCCTCGGCCGTCTTCTCCCAGCGCCAGCTGAGCGTCGCGCGGAAATTTCCCCACATCCCGTCGAAGCGCTGCAGGTCCCAATAGCCCACGGCGCAGGCTCCGGCGATGAGCGCGGCGATTGTGCCCACGCGCGGGCTTATGAATGAGAGCACGAGCAAGGCCACGGTGAAGGCAATGAAGGCGTCAGGCAACACGTAGACCAGGAACGGCTGCAAATGTTGGAGCGATTGATCGCACAGAAAGTAGCCGACGACGATCAGCCCCATCAGGCCCGCCAATCCCAGACCACGATCGCTCCAGGGGGCGCGGCTGAAAAAGAGCCACCACACCGCAATCAGGGCGCTCAACACGACCGGGCCAAACACAAAAGTCACGAACAGGCCGAACGACGGCGCCGATTCCGTCAGCAGCAGGCGCTGAGCCAGCTTGGCCCCGACCATAAGCAGCACGATGATCGCCGCGGGCCAAATTCGCAGTTTCTTCGAACGAGCCGGAGCGGGCTGGGGACCTTCGGCGATTGGAGCAGCTTCGGTCGACATGCAGAACCTCTCAATGAGGAGTAGAACCGAGACTCGGACCGGCCGCGATTAAATGAAGACGAGCGGCCAGGGGGAAACGGCGGATCGCCACTCGAATCGTAGTTCGGCGGAGAGACCCACGCAACAAACGACTCGACTTGCGCGCGTGTGCGACCTTGAGCCGAGGCGCGAAGCGACGCTCGGACTCGTGAAAACACTGACCGCTAAGAAATTCACATCCGCGTGGCTCGCCCGAGGAAACGGCCGTTGGGCCGTAACCTTGACCCCCCGAACGCGCAGGTTGATAGTGGTGGGGGCCTCACCTCTTTGGCGGAATCCGTTCCATGGCACCATTGCTTCGCGTTGGAGTCTGTTCCGCGACGCTCTTGGGCACGATTTTGTTGGGCGCCTCGGGCTGGGCAGCGCCTCCCGGCGAAGGCAAGCCGGAAAAGCCAACGACTCCGGAGGCTGCCGCGCGCGAGAAGCTCTCAGAAAAAGGGATCCGCGTCAGCCGTGCCGGACTTTCGCTCGCGGACGAAAAGGAGCTGGCTCGTGAGCTCAACGAGGCCAACACCCTCAAGCGCAAACTGGTTTCCGCCGCCCGGGAGCAACAAGGGGCCGAAGGGGAAATTGAAGACCTGCAGGCTGCCCTGCGCCTACGACTTCAAGACAGCGTGGCATTGAACACACAATTGACGAGCGTGCGAAACAATCCGGTGGCGTACAACCAAATCGTCGCGGAAATAAATGCCAATAACGGCGCG
>DASPSM010000142.1:0-12342 GCA_035623955.1 Planctomycetaceae bacterium | reverse complement strand
CTCATCGATTTCCCGTTTTGTCCGTTTTTCGGTGACTGCCATAAGGACTGCGTCCTTGAGCGAGTCATCGAACGCGCTGCCGAACCGCGAGAGCGTTGGTCCCAGATCGAATCCCGCTTCCCGCGCTCGCGACAAAACGGGTTCGACTCCCTCCGCGCACCGCAAGGTAAATTCCTTGAAGAACGGTCGGTCGAACGCCAATTCGACTCCGGGAATACGAGTTAGCCGCTCGGCGGCGAAGTGCGCCTTGCGGCAGCACAATTCCGCCGCTTCTTTGAGCCCCTGCGGACCGACGAGCGCCAGATAAGCAGTCGCCCGTAGCGCGAGTAGCCCCTGGTTCGTGCAGATATTGCTCGTGGCTTTTTCACGCCGGATGTGTTGTTCCCGGGCTTGCAGCGTCAACACATAGCAGGGACGCCCGATCCGATCCGTCGTGCGACCGACGAGTCGTCCCGGCATCTTGCGCATGAATGCTTCGCGGCACGCAAAGATGCCGAGAAACGGGCCGCCGTACTGCACGGGAATCCCCAAGGATTGCCCCTCAGCGACCGCCACGTCGGCGCCGTAGTCTCCGGGGCGCCGCAAAACTCCGAGACTGATCGGATCGAACGCCACGACCGACAACGCACCGGCCGACCGAGCCAACCGCGTCAGCTCTTCGGGCTCTTCGAGGCAGCCGAAGAAATTCGGATGTTGGAACACCAGGCAGGCCGTCTTGTCGTCGAGCGCCTTTTTGACATCGGCGAGATCGGCGGTCCCCTCCACGGTTGGAATCACCACCAACTCGCACTTGAGATTCGACAGGTAGGTCTTGAGCACCTGTCGATATTCCGGATGGACCGACCCGAGCATGACCACCTTTTTGTGCCGCCCGGTGGCCCGCATCGCCATGAAGGCGGCCTCGCTCACCGCGGTGCCGGCTTCGTACAAGCTGGCGTTGGAGACATCCATCCCCGTCAGGCGGCAGATGAGGGACTGATACTCGAAGAATGCCTGCAGGCTGCCCTGGCTGGCCTCGGCCTGGTAGGGAGTATAGGCCGTGTAGAATTCGCCGCGCGAGACGACTTCGTCGACGGCCGCCGGAATGAAGTGGTCGTAAACGCCTCCGCCCATGAGGCACACGCGATCTTCGCCGGCGCCATTTCGCGCGGCCAAAGTCCGCACCTCGCGTTCGAGCTCCAGTTCAGAGAGCGCCGGGGGCAGCTCGAGCGCGCCTGGCAGCCGGCAATCGGCGGGAATCTGTTCGAACAGTTCGTCGATCGATCGAGCACCGATCGCTTGCAGCATATCGCGCTGCTGATCGGGCGTGTTAAAGAGGTAAGTCACGCGTGCTCGCTCTCGTCCGCGCAGTGCGCTTCGTAGGCTTTGCGATCCATCAGGCCCGACAGCGAGGACGCGTCGGTCAATTTCAGCTTGATCATCCAGCCTTTGCCGAACGGGTCATCGGAGAGCACGCCCAAATCGTCGGCCAGCGCCTCGTTGACGGCCGTGATCTCGCCGCTCGCGGGCGAATAAAGATCGCTGACCGCCTTGACGCTTTCGACCTCGCCAAAGGGCTCATCCTGACGAACGGTTCGTCCCACTCGGGGCAGCTCGATGTGGACCAGGTCGGTCAACTGGTGGACCGCAAAGTCGGTGATTCCCACCGTCGCTGTCTGCCCCTCGACCAGAACCCACTCGTGGGACCTGGTGTATTTCAACGCATTGAGATCCATCCCCAGAGGTTTCCTCCCAACGAGCCGGCTTGCTCCGGCGAACGGAGCCTTCGGCAAACCAGGATAGTTGTGTTTTAAGCCGCTGCGTTCGAAATGTCCCGCGCGAGGTGTCGACGCACACCATACATTGAGCGTCGCCCCCTGAAAAGAGAGCGCAGGCCGCAAGCATCTCAAGGCGTCGGTGCCGGAGGCTGCGGCGACTGCTCGGGTGGCTGGACGCCAGTCTGGCGTTCGTACAAAGCGATCTTCTCGAGGCGCCGAGCGTGGCGGCCCCCCTCGAACTCGGTCTTCAGCCAGATCTCGACCATGCGGCTGACGAGTCGATCGCCCAACAAATCGGCAGAAAGGCACAGCACGTTGGCATCGTTGTGCAGCCGGCTCATTTCTGCGGTCAGGTCGTCGTGGCAAGGGGCCGCCCGAACACCGGGGAACTTGTTGGCCACGATGCACATTCCCATCCCCGTTCCGCAAATCAGAATGCCCCGATCGACCTGCCTAATGCTCACCGCTGCGGCGACTTTCGCGGCGTAGTCGGGATAGTCGACGCTCTGCGAGCTCTCGGGCCCGTAGTCGATGCCTTCGTGACCGAGCTCGGCAAGCCGGGCAAGGACCTTTCCCTTGACGGCAAAACCGCGGTGATCACTGGCGACGGCGATTTTCATGCGAGTTGACGATCTCCCGAGCGATGGTGGTCGACGAAGCGGATCCTGGATGAGCGTGCGCGATGCGCGGCACAGAGCATCCGGCTACTGTCCTAAGAGTGCGCACGGTCACTTAGTGTCTCGCCAGGAAATCCGATCCACAAGGAGTCCGGCAGGCAGTCGCGATGAAATTGAATTTAATTTCGCCGCACTCACGCCTTGCCTCCCGGAAGGGACAGCGTTCCCAAGATGATCTTCAGATTGCGATCGATTTCGGCGCGGCACTGCTCATATTCCTCTTCGCCGAGGCCGATGGGATCGGTGATGTCCGTCCCGTCGCGAGCCAAAAGCTCCACGCGGTCGCCGAGGTGCGGATACGCGGCCAGGATCGATTCGCGATGGCTTCGCGTCATGGTGAAGACCTGGTCGGCCTGTTCGAGCAGCCGTTGCGTGACGGGCTGGCTTTCGTGCGAACGCAGATCGACGCCGTGCCGGGCGGCCACTTCGATCGACTCGCGGGCCGCGGGGAATCCCGGCTCTGCCGACATACCCGCCGAAAGCACCATGTATCCATGGTCGGCCAGTTCGTCCTCGCGGCATTTCAAACGGTCGGCCAGCATCTTGCGGAAGAACCCTTCCGCAAGCGGACTGCGGCAGGTGTTGCCCGTGCAGATGAACAGAAAGACCTCGCTTGCCAGCCGCCCGATCATGGTTTGCGTGACAACTCCGGGACGAACAATCGACCACGACCCGTTCGAGACACCGACGACCGTCGCCGGCTGCCCGTAGCGGCATTCGCCGTCGTCGATGACCAGTTCGACGGCGGCGCCGAATCCCTCCACGAGGCTGGAAGCGGTCAACAGCGGATTCTCGACGCATTCGCTTCCGGCGATCAACGGTGCGGGCATGAGCCGCAGAACTTCCTGGATACATTCATGCGCGGGAACTCGAATCCATAACCGCGAGTCGGGAGCCAGCGCACGCCTGGCTTCGCCAGCCAAGGCCGAGAACAGGCCCGATTCGGGCTTCAAGTCAAAAGCCAGCGTGACCGGTCCGGGCCAGCAGCGGCGTGCCAGTCGCTGCCCCAACGCGTCCATCTGGGGAACGTAATCGAGCGCCTCCTGCAGGCCTTTGACAACGAGCGTGGGATGCGCCGTCTTTCCGCAGTGTTGGTCGGCGTTTAATCGCTCGACGGCCGGGCCGACCAGTGCATGGGCACAGGGCGCATAAACAGTCTCGGTCGGAAAGCCGACAATATGTCCCGCAACAAGCAACTGGACCGCGCGATGGACGGCGTCGCGAGGGTCGTCAGTCTTGCGAAGGTCGACCACAGCCGACATCGGCGCACTTCCACGAGGGCCGCCAGGGCCGCCCTGCACGTCGGGGCTGGTGCTCGCCGACCGCCTCGGCAACAGCCGTGCGGATCCCCCAGCCTGGAATGGAATCCAATTTGCTTACGAGCGAATACGCGTCGATCCCCCGCGGGCGCGGCACGGAGGGAATTGATTTTGAGTCGAGTGAAACGGCTTGGATCGACCGGCTTCGAAGGCGAGAAAGCCACGAACTCTCCGCGATTGATACGGCCCGCGCAGAGATTCCGGAGCGGCGCGGGCACGTTCGCCGCCGTGCGCAACCGCCAGCCGGACAGGAACTTGGATCCAGGGAATCATAGTCGGCAGGCGATCGTTCTTCAAGCGGCTGCCCGAGGGCGTGGGCCCACCGTTCGTTGACGGGCCTGTTTGGAAAATTTTCGTTCGCCAGGCAGGAGAATCCGGCCCTAAAAGCTTATAACGAAGCACGCGCAGTCCCCCTCCCTTTTGTTTTTGTCCGCCGAGAAGGTCCTTTTGGGACGTGGAGAACCCCGTACAAATGACCACACTGCAACGACGGCGAAAAACGAAACGCAAACTGCCTCGCAAGGCCTTGCGACGCCTCGTCGAATTCAAGGGTATCCGCCGCCTCACTTTTCGAGAGTATCGCGACGACATCCGCGAGCTTTACGACGGACCGCGCGGGGCCGTGCTGGCTCTGGGCAGCCTGATTTCGTTGCACGAGCCTCTGATCGGCCACGTGTTGCGCGCCCGCAAATTTGACGTCACGGGTTCACGCAAGATTCTCGACGTCGGTTCCGGCGCCGGGCAGATCCTGGGCCACCTGTTGAAGCAGACGCTGCCCGATACGCAGCTGGTGGCCTTCGACTTGTCGCACCAGATGCTGCGCCGCGCGCGAGCGCGCGTGAAAGACCGTCGACCCAAATACGTCGCCGGCGACATGATGCGGATGCCCTTTGCCGACGGAGTTTTCGATTGCGTCACCTGCGGTTGGGTGATCGAGCATCTGCCCGATCCGCGGCCGGGGTTACGCGAGATCGGCCGAGTATTGCGGCCCGGTGCGCGAGCGCTGATTCTGGCGACCGAAGACACCGTGTCGGGCGCGTTCGTCAGCCGCACCTGGAGGTGCCGCACCTACAACCGCAGCGAGCTCGAGCACGCTTGCGATGAAGCGGGCCTTCCCTGGAAATCGCAGATCTGGTTCACGCCAGTCCACCGCTTCTTCAAGATGGGGGGAATTCTCGTCGAAGCGATCAAACCCGAGCTTTGATCGACCTGTTCGCCGCGCTCACTACGAGCGGCGAGCGGCGTCAAGTGCGTGAAGCGCAGGCTTTGCCTCTCGCGGCAAGAGATCGGCGAACCAGAAGCCGTCGCGGAAAGAGACGCCGGGAACGCGCACGGGAATCGGCTCCGAGAACATCGGGCCCTGCCAACAAAAGGTGTGGAACTCGCCCCGCTCCCCGCACGGATCGACCTGGGAGGGGAGGTCGGCCAAGAGCGCGTCGTCGAATTCCCGCCCCGTAAATCGGCCGTCAAGCTGCTTGGGATCGACGCAGCTGATCATGGCTCGCAAGTCGGCCGCAAGCATCTCGCGAGCAAGCCGCGGAGTGTCGGACGAAGTCGTCCAAATCGGAAAGAGAGGATCGACGCCCGTGCCAGCCAGGTTGCGCTCCCGATAAGCCCGGATGTCTTCCAGATAGAGATCGCCAAAGGCGATGTGAGTGATTCCGTCGCGTTTCGCGCGCTCGACGGCCTCCCGCATCCGCGCTTCATAGACGTCGTTCGGACAGGCCCACGGAAGCTGAATGCACCACAGCGGCAGCCCCGCGGCCAACGCCTGTCGCTCGACCAGCTCGCGTCGAACGGCGTGCATGGCCACCCGCCCCACCGCCTGGTTGAACGAGGTCAACAGACCGACGATTTCCACGTCGGAGCGCTGGCGCAGGACCCATAAGGTCCAGGCGCTGTCCTTACCCGAACTCCAGGAGACAAGAACTCGCTTCATGGCCGAAATATTATGCGGTAAAACACCAACTGGCGAGCTGAACGGTTCCGCACCAGAAAACTTAGCCAATTACGCTAATGATTATCCCAGAATAGCTTACGGAAAATTATGCTAATTTACTAGCAATCTTGCCGCCGCCGCGGGCTTGGGAATTCTCCCTATCCCTGTTTGATACGGCAATTTGTCGAATCGGATCGAAATTATTCGATCGGCTCGTAGCTGGACCGGGCTGAAATGTTGGGTGCCATGCATGGCACCCAAACCTGTGAATTTCGACCGAGCGAAGTGAGCCTTCTCACCCGGTTGGGCTGCCGCTTAAATGAAATCCATGCGCTCTGCTGATGTCGTTGCGGCAAGCGAAGTTTTCCGGGCCGCTCCGCTTAAGTCGCGAAGTCGCGTGCGCCTTGTCGTGTGCGCGATGGCACTGGTGCTGTGGACCGGCTTTTTACTTTGGGCGGGCATCCGGGGCTTTTGGTGGTGGCGCCTCGGCGTGGGAGTGACCGAGAATCCGGGCGTCGAGTCGGTCTGGCGGCTGCATTATCAAGAGCTCTACTCTTCGGGCGCCATTGATGCCCATCTGGCGGCGGACGACGGCTACTACGATGTGATGCTGTTGGGAGGCTCGGTGCTCGAACAGACCGCGCCAGCGCTTGAAAAGTCGCTCCGCGAGGAGCTCGGCGGGCGGCTTCGCCTCTTCAACCTCGCTCGGTCCGCTCACACCTCACGCGACAGCTATTTCAAGCAGAGGCGGCTGGCCGACAAGCGATTCGACCTGGTGATCTACTACGACGGCATCAACGACGCGCGGATGAACTGCTGCCCGGACGACGTCTATCGCGAGGACTATCGGCACTTCACCTGGTATGACTCGCTCGAAACCCGCCTGGCGGCCGGAACAGTGTCCGTTTCGGACATCCTGGCCTCGAAGCTCAACCGCGGCTCGCTGTCGTTCGATATCGAGCAAGGACGCCAGTTCAGCAATCGCGTCAAGACGGCTCGTGCTTATCGACAGAACCTCGAGCCCCTTGCCGACGCCACTGACCGCAATCACAGCCGCCTGCTCTTGATGACCTTTGCCTATCATCTGCCTGAGAATTACACCATCGACGCATTCCGCGCCCACCAGCTCGGTTACGGCCGTGGGAAGTACGAGGTGGGCATCGATGTGTGGGGAACGCCGGAGGGCGTGCAAGCGGCGATCCGAGCACACAACGATGTGCTGCGCGACCTCGCCGGACGGCACAAGAGCGTGATTTTCTTGGATGAAGAAAAACGGATGCCCAAAAGCGGGACCTGTTTTTCCGATCCCTGCCACTTGACGGGCCAGGGAATTGCGACGTTCGCGGGACACGTCCGCGAAGCGGTCCGCGACGACATCGCGCGCTGGAAGGCCGCGGCCGCAATGACGAAGCGCGAATGACGCCCCGGTCCCCAGTAGGGCTTGGGACCGATGTGAAACTCGGGCTACTGCTGGCTCTCGGCGCGCTTGTAGATTTCCGTCGGCGGAGCGACCTTGCGGTAGCCGAGATTCT
The DNA here is from genome assembly GCA_035623955.1 of Planctomycetaceae bacterium. Classification (GTDB taxonomy): domain Bacteria; phylum Planctomycetota; class Planctomycetia; order Planctomycetales; family Planctomycetaceae; genus DASPSM01. The sequence continues at coordinate 5,118 of DASPSM010000142.1, read as the reverse complement.
CGATCACCTCGAGCACTTCGCTCCACGTGGGGAACTGGCGGCCGCTACGGCGCTTGTAGAGGTCCATCGCCTTCATGAAGTCGACCTGGTCGGGCGTGTAATCGCGCTCGCACGTGGTCGGGTCGATCTGGCGACGGCGTTCGACCTTGCTCCGCCGCTCGCCTTGCCGCTGCTCGGGAGAGTGATGCGCCGATTGATGCCCCGCCTGCGAATTGGCCCCCGATGCGGCATTGCGCCGATCGGCACTGGCGCGGCGACTCGTGCGGCGGCGATCGATGATGACTTCATTGGCGGGCGAGATGTGGCGGATCATGACGCGTTTCACCCCTTTTCGGTGTCGAGGCGGTTCGGAGAGATGGATCTCCGTTGGGCAAAATCGGGATTGGGGCGTCGGCGTGTCGCGGTCGGCGGCTCTTCGGACGGCCCTCATTGGCCAGGAAAAGCCGACTCAATTATTCACGCCGCAATTGAGCTTGGAAGTTCTTACCGCCCAAGAAAGGCGGGAAAGCCCGGCAAAGGGTACGGATGCGGCAATCTTCCCGCTTAATCCGCGCGCGACGATTTTGCCGGTAAGGAGGCCTTGGGAGCAGCACCCGACCGGGCGATCGGTTCGGGCTGGATCACTCCGCCGATCACGAGGCGGGCCGAGCCTTCGCCGATCCGCCCCGCCGCGAAGACCGTGTCGAACAGGCTCGCGACGTCCAGAAAATGCGTCAGCACCTCGTTGGCGTCGCCGGGGCTGATCGAGCGGACGCGTGCCGCATGCTGGACCAGCTGCTGGCCATGCTCGACGAGAAACCGCCGGATCGCCGCCGTGTCGACGTAGATCACCTGATTCTCTTGCGGGAAATAGCGTTTGGCCAAGGCCTCGATTGCCGGCGGGACCGTTCGCGAGGCGCTTGCGCCTTCGCGCGAGATGAAGTGGCGGATCTCTTGGGGACTCGTCGCAATCACGAGGAATCGCGAGGTCAACGAGTAGGCGGGGCGATACGGGCCCAGGCTGTCGACCCAGCGGGTGCGCGCGGCCCCGTTGTTCTCCGTGCGGACGACGGCGGGCTTGCCGGTTGCGCGCATGTTGAAATAGGCGGCGGCCAGGTTGAGCCCGATATTCAAGCCATTATCAAGAGCCTCGCGAAAGGTCGGAGGATGCTCCGCAGTAGTTGCCGCTGCAGGCGCGCCGTCCGCGGCCGCGGGTGCGAGTCCGGCGCGGGGGGCAATCGTAGTCTCTGCCGGGGGGAGCTCCGCGGCGAACAGGCCATCGAGCGGCAGCTCGTCCTGTTTTGAGTCTTTGCGCGGCACGAGGTAGGCGCCAAAATTCTCGCGAAAAGCGGGGAGCACGTCCTCGAAAGGATCCAGGCCTAGCAAGAGTCCACGACTGACCTGCCGGATGGAATCGAGCGCTCCCGCCTCGTTCTGAGGGGCCAGCTGTTTGAGCAGGTCGCCCAGCGCCTGCCGGCCGGCGATCACCACAAGCGCGTCCCGAGGCGCCAGTCGGAGAAACTCCGCCGGCCCCGACATCGAGCGAATCCATTGTCTGCCGCGTTCGGTGATTCCCTCCATCGAGTAGTGGGCGACTGCTTCAATCACAATTCCCCGGTCGACTTGCAATCCCAGCGCCAGCCATTCGCAGCGCCGCCAGGCCCCCTCCAAGGTTCTCGCCAGGCCGGTCGGGGGCGTCGCCGCGGTCGCCGAGCTGGAGGAAGCCGGCGAATCGGAAAAGCCGAGCACGCGGTCCCACGCGCGCGGATTCACGTAGGCGCGGGCCGCTTGGCCACCCTGAAGAGCTTTTCGCGCAGCCTGGTAGGCCGGAAGGCTCAGCAAGCTCTCGTCGGCACGCGCAGCCCGCGCCAGCGTGAGCGAACGGCGGATCCACTCCTCGCGGTCCGTGAGCATCAACGTTCGGTCCAGCTTGCAGTAATACAGGACCATCGTCCCCGGCCCGCCCTTCGCCGAGCAGGTGCGCTTGTAGTAGGTCTGGCCGGCGAATTCGATCGCCTCGGTCTGCTGAGGCTCGGCGCGGTTCCAACCCTCGATCACGCCGTCGAGCGCCTCGCGAGTGGAGGTTTCCGTCAGCATGATGGCCGACATCTCGGGGCCGGACCCTGGATACACGGCAACCACGACGGCGCGGCCAAACATATCGTGAAAAAACTGCCGGAACGACTTGCCCGTGAAATTCTCGATCACGGTGACGATGCCGCGGGCGTGGCGATATTCGTCGCCGGTTTGCCAGTCGGCGTAAATCCGGGAGCGCTGCAGCCGCTGGAAGAACTCGCCCCGCTCGAAGGCGGTCACTGTCTCTTCGAGCCGCGGAATCTCGACGCAGAGGCCGGCATCGCGGCCGACGAGCCGCACCAGACGATCGACTGATTCGTCGGCCTGCGCGACGGACGCGGTCGCGTAGATTGCGAGAAACAGGACCGTCCGCAAAAGCCGGGTCCAAGGTCCGAGGTCCAAGGTCCAAGGTTGGAATGCAGAAAGAGTCCCAGCACGAGGCGTTTTGACCTTGGACTTTGGACTTTGGACCTTGGACTTGTGCGCGGTCATGTCGCCGGTGCCCGTTTTTCGGGAACGGCTTGAATCAGAAACTCGAACGCGTGGCTCAGCTGGTGAGTCACCGGCGCGATCTCGCGGCGCACCCCGTCGACCCACGGCTCCTGTCCTTTCGGCGTGGGCCGGGTGTCGCGAACCGCATCGGCGGGAGGAAGCAGCAGTGTCGCGGCGGTGACCGCTTTGGCGGCCTTGCCCGCCAGATGCAGGTATGCCGAACCGGCGTCCGCCACCATCAATTCGACTCGGGCACCGTCTTCGGGCGCGGAAGTGAGCTTCACCATCGAGGCTGTACCAGTCGTAGCGTCTCTGGCGGCGATTGGCGAAGTCTTCTTGACGACGTCGACGTGCGGCGTGCTGGACTGGCCGACGTTGGACTGGGGAGCCGGCCGACCCAAAAAGAGCAAGGCGCACACGCAGAGTGCGATCGCCGAGAGCGCTGCGCCGGCGGTCCGATTCAGGCCGCGCGTTGGGCGGGACGGGGGTCGGTCGTCCCCCGCCGAGGCGGCCACGATCTTGCGCTCGAGCGAGGATCCCGCGGCAGCGGCCCCCGTTTCAGCCGCCACGTGAGACAGAATCCGGTCCGTCAGCCCTGCCGCCGCGACCGGCTTCTTCCAGTCAGCCACCGCGCGGTCGACCAGAAGCGCATCGAGCCATTGGCCGCAGCACTCGTGGCAACTAGCGGCGTGCTCGCGCAGCGCGACCGTATCGACCGATTTTCGGCGCTCGACCGCTTCGGCCAGTTGTCTGCTAAACTCCGTGCAGTTGATAGTCGGCATGGTTAACTACTCCACGACGCCTCAGACGTTCGGCCAGCTCGCGACGGGCGCGATGCAGCCACGTCTTGACCGTTCCTTCGGGACGATTAAGCACGGAGGCAATCTCCGCGCAACTCAGCTCCTGCTGATAGAACAACACGAAACACAGCTGGTATTCCTCGCGCAGCGCCGCGACGGCCAGATCCAGCTCGTCAGTGAGTTCCCGCGAAGCGCCGGCTCCGTCGGCGACGACGCGACTGATCTCCACGCTGCTGCGGGCCGCGTCGCGCGGGCGCTGGCGCAGCGCCGTGCGGCAGCGATTGGCGGCGATGGCCAGAATCCAGGGCTGCAACGGCCGTGCCGGATCCCAGCTTCGCAGGGCCCGGAAAACGCGCAGGAAGACGTCCTGAGTGACGTCCTCGGCATCCTCGCGTTGGCCCAACATCTTCACGCAGACGGCGAACACCATGGACTGAAACCGCTCGACGAGCTCGCGCGCACCCTGCTCGCTGCCTTCAAGGCAAAGCCGAACCAGGGCGGCATCTTCCGTCACGGGACCCCCTGCGCGTCCTTGATTTAAGTACCGCAAGCGAGGGCTTCCGGTTTCAGCAAACGCGGGCCGCCCGTGCATGAGGTCGGTTCCTCCCTTCACCAACCCGTTCCGCCGTGTTTCAGCCTTTTACGTATCCCCGCGCGATCCAAACGGCGCCCGCGGCATACCCGCGGATCAAAACTTGACCGGGCGGACAAGATGCCACGATCGATCGCTTCTGCCCGCTTTCCCCGCCTTGGGTCGATCGCCCGCTCAGGTCGATTGACCCGGAGAGCCGCCGTGCACGATTTCGCGGGCCAGGTGGCGCGCCGCCTTGTACGCGTGGCGCAGCGTAAACATTCGGGCTTCGATCTGCTCCTCGTTAAAGAGCCTTCCTTCGCTGCACGGAAGCCCGGCAAGGGACAAGGTCAAGGGCAGCAAATCAAGAAATTCGCGATATCGACGCTGAATTTCGCCCGCATCACCGCTCATGGCTTATCGACTCCGATCAGGAACCAACCGTTTCCGGGAGGGTGCGGAAACGACGAGCGCCATTCTACAAAATGGTTCCCGGCGAAGCGATCCGTGACCTAGACCGGCCGTCGCTGCGTGTATTTTTTCAAAATGTCGGCAGCGTTTTCCGACGGCTTGGCGTTGGGGTTTACGGCCGACTGCTGCGGCTTCTGCTCGCCGAACGGCGAGGGCTCGTTGGGGTCGCCGGTCTCGGCCGGTTTCTCAGGCTCTGGTGCGGGGGCAGGCGGCGGAGGGGGAGGCGCGGCTTTCGCCCCAGTTGTCTTCGGGTCGGGCAGGCGGACTGTCGGCATCGAAACCGGTTCGTCATTCTGGGCGACGGGTTCGGAAGGGGCCAACGCCGGCGCCGACTGTGGTGGGGCGTAGGCAGGCGCGGGAGCGTAGCCTCCCATCTGCGGGTACATGCCGGGATAGCCCATCGGCATCTGCGGATACATTGGGGGCTGGTAGCCCATTCCGGGAGGCATGTAGGGGTTGTATGCCGGTTGATAAGCCGGCTGATAGGGCATTCCCATGGGGGGATACATCTCGGCCCCGTAGCCTGGTGCCTGCGGGTTCCAGACGACGGTCGTATTGCCGTCCTGGCTAGCGGGCCCTCCCGTTGTTGGCACCGGCGTTAGCGACTCGGGGGCCAAAATGCTCGAACCCGTGTCTTCAGGCACCGCAGCAACGGGGATCTCGAACGACGTATCGGTCCCCGCCAAAGGTGTCGTCTCGGAGACGGCCGCGTCAGCCGGCAGAGCGTGC
>DASPSM010000130.1:0-11745 GCA_035623955.1 Planctomycetaceae bacterium | reverse complement strand
GCGCCAAGTACGCCGTCTGCACCGAGAACGGCCCGCAAACACTCGTTTGCGAGGCCCTCATCGAGCGGAAATCCGCTCGATAGCCAGTCGTGTGATCTGCTGTCGGCGATTTCCATGCAAGCCCGGCGCCGGTGCTTATCGGTTCGCTGGTGCTGCGTCGACTGGCACTCGCCCTGCGATCTGCAGGTCGAACTCCAGGTCCTTTCTCCCTGGCGGCTTGTGTCCAATCTTGAATTCGGACTTTCGCGGATCGCTGTACAGGTTGCCGAATTCGTCGGGGCCCGCATACCTCAGCGCTCGGGTCGCCTTGATCTGCACGAAGGTGACCACGTAGTCCCCTGTCTCGACTCCATCCCCGCGCGTGTAAGTCGAAAAGGCGAAAGTGCCATCCGAATCGCAGCGGGCGAAGCGGCGTTGGGTTCGCGGCGTTTCCGGCTTGTTCGGGTCGCTCAGCATCACGAGAACCGTGCTCAGATTGCTCGGCGGTTCTCCGTCCACGGTCACTGTGCCCGCAAGTGGGAAGACTGCGACTCGCTTCGTCCCCCGATCCTTGAGGGCCAGTTCTAAGCGCTCCTCAGCATGTGGACGAAGGCCACGGACGTAGAAAAACGCGAACAACAAAAGAATGGCCGATGCCAGCCCTAGCAAGCGCGAGCGCGGGGACATGAGGCGCCTCCCGAAAACAGTCGGCTCCTGGACCACAGGGGTTAAAAGCTGCCGTCCGCGATGGGCTCATGTCCGGCAAACGTCATCAGCGGAAGAAACACAGTGACGCTGATGTTCTCGCTCAGCATCCGGGCCGAGCCGTCGCACATCGCCACGCCGCCGGCGCCGGGGTGGAAGCTATAGACCGCGTTCTGCTCGTACTCGTTCGTGCAATTAAAGAAGCAGCTCGGATTGCCGGGAAACTCAACGGACAAGGACAATCCGTCGAAGGTCGTTCCGTCGATCCAGTTCTCGGCATTCTCGAAGCAAGCCCAGCAACCGCCGGGATTGCTGATGGTGTAGCGCGGCGGCGGGTTGCTGGCGATCAGGGGAGGATGCACGAGCGGCTGATGAACGCCGCGGATCCAGAGCCAGGGGCGTCCCGCGTTTTCAGCGCAGAGAATTGTCGTCGACGTTCCATCAACGATCTTCTCGATCGTCGGAGAGGGATTGGCGGCGCTCAGAACGCCAGTCTGGGTGGGCTGATAGTAGTTGACGGGACACAGAGGCAGGCCTTTGATCGATTGATAACTCTCCGCCAATCCCGACCCGTAACCGCCCAGCGCCGTGTAGTCGCTAGCGCCGCGGATTCTGGCGGGCCAGACGTTGCTGCTGAAGTCGGCCGAGAGGCCCTCCAAGAATGGATTGCTCGGCCGCACCGACGAGGGGCAGACCAACGCGGGGATGACCGCGGCCGTCGGCCGCCTTGCCGCGCAGGGGTCGCAGCAATCGCCGGAGTTCAGAGCGGTATACTTCCAGAGCGGGTTGAGACAGGTCATGTTAATCGGCGAGAAATTCGGGGCGTTGAAATCGATTTGGTTGTAGATCTGGCTGGCTTCCAGATATGGCAAAAGGAATTCGCCCCACGTGTGCAGGTTGGGATCGTCGTGACAGGAGCAAGTTCCCTCGCTGCAAAGCAGGGTGCCTTGATCGTTGGGAATTTGAATCATCTTTCCGTTAACGCAGATCCACCGCAGCCGACCGATGTGCAAGACCACGTACGCCGGAGTGAACATCTTCTGGATGTCGAGATAATTGTGCTCGGCCAGCGCGATTTGCTTAAGGTTACTGCGACACTGCGCTCGGCGAGCTGCCTCGCGTGCGCTTTGCACGGCCGGCAGTAGCAGGGCAATTAACACGGCGATGATGGTGACGACCACCAGCAATTCGATCAATGTAAATCCGCTTCGAGAGATCTTCATGGCCCGATCCTTTCGCAATGAATTGGACGCCCCTATTGAACTGCTCACTGCGCGCAGCGAGAGCGCGTCGCGACCGTTGGACAAAAAATCGCCGCAGGATTGTCAGCGAGTGTGGCGACGTGAGGGTATCGCCAGCACTCCCCGTATCACCAACCGAGGCCAAGGGCTGCCAAGCGCCGTTGCACTTCTTCGAGATGGCAGACCGTTACGGTGCCGTCGCGATTGCCCCAAGCCAGAAGGGCGCCGTCCCGGTCGAACGTGGGCCGTCCCTCCTCGGCCAAAGTGTCGACCCCGAGCGTCACGAGCGGAGTTGCCGCGTCCCGCCGCCGCAAGGAATAACCGAATCCGTTTGCCGTCCTCGCGGCGAGCAGCCGAGCGCCCGGACCGATCGCGTGGAACGGGCCGGCAATTGAATCGACCAGTTCGCCGCCCGGCAACTTGACCAACTGGCACGCGCCATCGACGTCCGATCGAAGGTAGACGGCCAAGAACTCTCCCGAGCTCTCGAGTCCGAAATCGTTGGAGGGGAGTGACAGCAGTTCTTTTCCGCTCGCGCTGTCGAACAATTTGGTGAAGCGTTCGCGTTTCTGGATGCCGTGCGTTCCGACGGCCACGATGCGCTTTCCGTCGCGAGTTGCCTGAGACTGGACATCCCCGGCATCGAACTCGCGCGTCTCCCAAGTCGGCTTGTGCTTGGCGACTTCTCGCAAGTCGTGCTCGCCAGTCGCTAGCAGATCGCGTACCCGGCAGACCCTTGGATATTGCGATAGGGGCGAGCGGCTGTCGGGGGGATGCGCGCCGTCGGCCGTTTCGACGCGGAAGAGCCAGAGATGGGTGTCGGTCGAATCGAAGACCAGCGTGTTGCCAAGGCCCGGAGGAAGGCGCCAGGTCGTCGTGCGACTTGATTCCAGGTCCCACAGTTTAGCCTCGTCGCCGGACGAGCACGCGAATTTGCGCCCGTCATGACTGAAAGCCAGGCCCCCGTTGTCGGCCGTGGAGCTTGGAGAAATCTCAAACACGCGATGGAGAAAACCCGTGGGGAGTTCCCAAATCGCGATTCGCCAGTCGGCAGACAGCGCGGCAATCCGGCGCGCGTCATCGGCAAAGCAGACCTTGGAATGCGCGATTTGGCCGTCCAGCCCGCGCAGCGTTTGCACGCCGCGGTGATATTCCAAGTCCCAGACCTGAATTCCCTCGTGCGGAAGCTCAGGTGGGTGTTGGTTTCTCTCCATGCTGATTGCCAGCCTGCCGGCGTCGCGACTGAATGCGATCCCGGTCATGTAATCGCTGAAGTGCAAGTCCAGGAGCATTCGGCCGGTGGCGATATCCCAAAGCTTGGATTCGGCGCGCCCGGTGGTTGCCAGCGTGACCCCATCGGGGCTGAAGGCGAGGGCGGAGACGTTGTAGTACGATCCGCGACACTGTGTGATCGGAACTCGTCGGCCGAGGTCCCAAATCGTCGTTTTGCCCGCCGCGTCACCGCCCGCGACGAACCAATGTGCCGCCTTGTCGGCGCTGCTTTTACCACTGAGATTGGGGCCGAACGCGAGGGAATCGACTTCGGTCCTCCCCGTGGAAGGCAGGGGAAAGGGCTCGCCGGACGGCAGGGGCCAGACCGAAACTTTTCCGTTCGAGTCGCCGGTTGCCACGAAAGAGCCGTCCGGCGAAACGGCAACCGAAGTGAGCTCGCGGCCAGTTTGTGCCATCTGCCGGACGACTTTGCCGCTTGCAGTCTCCCAGACGGTCACGAGGGCTGAGCGATCGCTAAAGGGTGCCGTGGCTGCCGCAAACGCGCCATCGTCCGCGAAAGCGATTTCGAGGTCGTTTGGCGGCCCGGCCGATGTCTTGGCGGGCTGCGGGATCTTGAGGTTGCGGACAATGCGTCGATTCGCCATGTCCCAGAGCACGAGCGTGAACCGATCGTTGGGGTCGGGCACCAGCTGCCAGGGGCTCTTGTCTCGCGAGAAAACAACCGGTCCCGCGCCCCGCAGTCCGGAGGGTTGTAACACGTCAGTTCGCGGGTCCCAGATTTTTGCTTCATCGTGAGGCGTTCCACCAATCAACACGCGCCGGCCCTCGGCGTCGATCGCGATCGATGACGACCGGAATCCGAGCATCGATTTGGCCAGAGAAGCGTTGGCTCCGCCGAGCAGGGCAGCCGCTTGATCCTGAACATCGCTTCCGTTTCCCAGTTGCACAGCCTGACGGACTTTGCTCCAGCCATCCTCGAACCAGTCTTCGCGTTGGGTCACTTGATGGGGGAGCAAGCGGACGTTCTGCACCTGTTCCAGCAAGCCTTCGCGACGTTGCTCCCGCTCCCGGGCGCGCGCGGAGCGAATCTCGCCGAATGCCAGAGCTGCGCACGCGATCACGAAAGCCGCGATCGCCGCCGACCAGGCGCGGTTGCGGCGAACCCAGAGCCCAATTCGCCGCGGAAGACGAGTTCGACGAGCGGTGACCGGTTCCTGGTTCAGCCATCGTCTCAAATCGGCGGCAAACTCGCCGGCCGACTGATATCGCCCGGCGGGCTCTTTTCTCAACGCCCTCAGACAAACCGCCTCGAGGTCGAGCGGCAGCCCTTTGGCAAGTTGACGGGGTGGCGTGGGCTCCTCCAGAAGGATCTCGCGTCGAAGGTCGTGGTCGGGTTCGCCGGGAAAAGCCTGGCGCAGCGTGAGCATTTCGTAGAGGGTTGCGCCCAAGCCCCAAACGTCGGTGCGCCGATCGATCTTCTCACCCCTCCACTGTTCCGGCGCCATATAGGACGGCGTGCCGATGATGTTGCCGGCGGTCAAACTCGAGGCGAAGAGTGTGCGCTGATTGTCCGGGCTTGCGGCTTCAGGGTCGGGCGTGGATCGGTCGGCCTCCTGCAGGTAAGCCGCAAGACCGAAATCAATGATCCAACATTGCCCTGCCGAATCGACCATCAGGTTCGAGGGTTTCAGATCGCGGTGGAGGATGTTCAAGCCATGCACGTACTCGAAGGCGTCGGCAACGTCTGCCAGAACTTTTGCGACGGATCGAAAGTAAACGCTCGACAGCGTAACGGGAGTCAACGCCGGGCCTGCTTCGGCAGGCCTGGCAGTCACGTCGGTATCCTCCGAGGCAACAAGCACGGTGGAGGACCGAGTCTGCATGGCCAGCGTGGCGAGGTTGGGCGTTTTGGCGCCGGGTGACGTCCGGCTCTGTTGCCACACACTCTTGATGATGTGGGCTACAGTCATCCCCTCGATATAGGGCATGGCGAAGTACTGCAGATCCCCGACCTGCCCCGCGGTGTGAATGGGAACAATGTGCGTTTGATGAAATGAGGCCAGGACCGCCTGCTCGCGCAGGAAGCGGGCGCGTTCCTGCGGTTTCGGACAATCGCTGCGAATCGTCTTGACCGCGACGCGTCGATTGAGCGGCTCTTGCAGCGCCTCGTAAACCGTCCCCATGCCGCCCACGGCCAGTTTGCGCACAATGCGAAAATCGCCGAGCTGCGCTGGGAGCGCCTCCGACGGCCTCTTCCGCCGCGCGCTCAAGTCGCCGTTCAATGCTGCCATTTGACGGAGCCGGCGAGCGAATTGGGGGTATTTGACGCTGTATTCGGCAGCGATCGCGGCGGGATCGGTCGATGCTTCCAGATCGGCGACGAACTGCGCGAAGACCAATTCGTCGTGTTCTGAACTCGTCGAGTTGTTGTTCATCAAAGCGCCTCGATGCCTGCCTCCGGAATATCGGGAATTCCGGGCTCTTCTTCGTAGTCTTCACACTGTTTACAGAGCCGGTTCATCGTACGGGCCACGTTCTGATGGACTGCGTCGACGCTCATGCCCAGGCTCGCGGCGACGTCGGCGGCTGGCCGGCCCTTCAGCTTGCATTCGGTGAAACAGGCCCAGGTTTTTGGCTTGCTCGCCTGTCGCACCTGGCTCAGCGCGAAGGAAAGCACCTGCCGCCGATATTCTTCGTCCCAGACTTTTTCCAAAGGATCTTGAACGGCCGGCTCGTGCCCGGAATCAAGCGGTGAAAAATGACGATTTTTCCGTCGGTCGCTGAGAGCGTGGATTGCGATCGTCTTGAGCCAACTGCGAAACCGACCTCGCTCCCGGTCGAGCTCGAATTCCGCCAGCGCGGGGAAGACTTTCGCGAAAATATCCTGCACGAGATCGTCGGCATCCGCGGTAGAGAGACCGAAGCGCCGCGCCACAACGTGCAAGACGGGGCGGTAGAGGCCATCGAACGCCCGCCAGCTCTCCTGATCGGCGCGGTCGCGCAGGCGCTGGATCAATGACGGTCGAGTTGGGGGCCACAGACTGAATTCCGACATTCGACGCGCTCCGACAAGCCGGCCATCGAGTGTCTCGATTTGCAGCGGACACGACGAAAGTAACGACATGTTACCCGCTTGTTTTGCCTGAAATCCAAGCCTAATCACGCTTTCTGCGACGGGGGGTTGCTGCATCCGCCCAGGGCAACGCAGAGCCCCGCCGGTTCGGTCACGAGACAAATCTCTACATGTCACTACAGGCGGAGACGGTCCCGACTGACACCTTGGGGGAGGAAATTTTCAAAAAACAAGCCGGATCGCGACAGCTCGGGGTAAGCCAATTTCCTTGGCTTCGAACCGTTCCCAAGGATCTCCGAGCAATCGTGGCGCACGAAACGCCAACGCATCTCAGCCAAGCCACCGTTTCACGGCTTTGCGTTTTCGCTAGGCTTCGCGCGCTGGAGCTCCGCGACCAGCTGTTTAAAGTCGTCGCGGGCGCGCAGCGCGTCGAGGTCGCGGTCCTCTTTGATATGGGCCGCGTTCTTGTAGCCGGCACTGACGGCTTGCTTGAGCCAGGCCATCGCACGGTCGGCTTCAACGTCGGCCTCTTTGGCCGCGGAGGGGGACGTGTCGGCCGCACGGAGCATGCCGGCGGCGACGGCACGGAAGCACGCGGCATTGTACAGGCTGCCGGGGTCGGTGCGATTGGGCTTCTCTGGAATCGCCACCGCCTGGCGGATGAGGGCGGCAGCGTCAGCCCGGCGATGGACTGCGAGCAGACTTGCGGCCACGTCTTGAGTGCTTTGGCGCGTGGAGGCATGGTCAGGGCCGAGTTTGGTCTTGCGCACCGCCAGCGCCTCCTCGCGGAGCTTGAGGGCTTCGGCGTGCCGGCCAATGGTCGCGTAGCTGTTCGCCAGGTTCGCCATGCACGTGAGCGTGGCAGGGTGGTCGGGCCCGTACTTGCCCTTGATCAGATGCAGTGTTTGCTCGCGGAGCTTGAGTGCATCACCGGAACGGCCGACGTCCGCATATACGCCTGCCAGGTCGTTCATGACCCGGAGCGTGTCCGGGTGGTCGGGCCCGAGCTTGGCCTTGTCGAGCGTGAGCGTTTCCTCGTAGAGCTTGAGAGAGTCAGCGCTTCGGCCAAGGCCATAGTAAGCGGAGGCCACTCCGTGCATGACCACGAGCGTTTCGGGATGGTCGGGCCCGAGCTTGGCCTTGAAGAGGGCCAGCGTTTCCTCATAAAGCTTCAGAGCTTCGGCGCGTCGGCCAAGGACTCGATAGGCGTTTGCAATGTTGAACATGCACGCGAGCGTATCGCGGTGGTCCGGTCCGAGCGTGGCCTTGTCGAGCGCGAGCGTTTCCTCGCGGAGCGCGAGAGCCTCGGCGTGCCGGCCCAGGTCGTAATAGCTGTTGGCCAGGTTGTTCATGCTGATGAGCGTGTCGGGGTGATTAGGGCCGAGCCGTGCTTTCCGCAGTGCCAGCGTTGTCTCGCGAAGCTTGAGCGCGTCGTCGTAGCGGCCCAGATCGCCGTAACAGGTGCCGAGGTGATTCATGGCCATGAGCGTGTCGGGGTGGTCGGAGCCAAGGAGCTTTGAAAACAGCGCGTAGGCCGCCTCCTCCTGCTCTGCTGCTTTTCGGTCGTCGCCCAAGTCATAGAACGACTGTCCCAGTGTCAATCGCAACCGAGCCTCAATCAGCGGCTGGTCGGGAAAACTCTGTTTCACGAAGGGCAGAGCCGACTCGATGGCCTTTCGCAGCGTGACTTCGCGGCCCAGGCCGCCCCGCAGCCCTTCGGGACGCGCTGCCGCGAGGATGTGGTCCTCGACGAATGACAGCATCGCCTTCGTCTCCGCCTCGCGGGCCAGGGCGTCTTTTTCGGCGCGCGTTGCCCGCATCGCCTGCCAGGTGGCGACTGCCGTGCCGGCGATAAGAGCCACAGCCATGGCGACCGCCGTCAGGACAGCCGCTCGATTGCGCTGAACAAGTTTCTTAAGACGGTAGCTCGTGGAGGGCGGTCTGGCCGTAATTGTCTCGTTTCGAAGATAACGCTCGATGTCCTCCGCGAAGGCACCGGTTGTGGTGTAGCGGCGGTTGCGATCCTTCTCGAGCGATTTCATCACGATCCAGTCCAGATCGCCGCGCACCAGACGCGTCAGCTGCGCCGGCTCCAGGTTCCGCTGCGCCGCAACGGAGGGCAAAGAGCCAGAGCCGCTGAGCTTGGTGCTCGGTTTGCTGGGCTCCTCTTCCTTGATCAGTCGCACGATCTCTTGCCCGATGGCGGATTTGATCCGCTGTCGATCCAGCGGCGTCGTTCCGGTCAAAAGCTCGTACAGAACCACGCCGAGCGAATAGATATCGCTGCGCGTGTCGATGTCGAGGTTATTGAACTCGGCCTGCTCGGGGCTCATGTATAAGGGCGTCCCGACCATGACCCCATGCGCCGTGTACAACGTGTGTTCGGTCAGGGGCTGGTTGATCGCCTTGGCCAGACCAAAGTCGATCACCTTCGGGACCGGTCGACCGTCGTAGAGGCAGACCAGGATGTTGGACGGCTTCAAATCGCGGTGAATGATCCCTTTCTGATGCGCGTGCTGCACCGCCTGGCAGACTTGCATGAACAGCTTGAGCCGCTCTTCGATGGTCACCCGGGCCCGATCGCAATAGTCCGTGATCGGCATCCCTTTCACGTATTCCATTACGAAGTACGGGTGTCCCTGGTCGGTCACTCCTCCATCGAGCACTTTGGCGATGTTCGGATGTTCCATCAGCGCCAGGGCTTGGCGCTCGACCTCGAAACGCGACAGCACCTGCCGGCTGTCCATGCCCGGCTTGATGAGTTTGATCGCCACGCGCCGGCGAACGGGTTGCAGCTGTTCGGCAGCCCACACCGTTCCCATTCCGCCTTCACCGATCTCTTCGAGCAGCCGGTAGCGGCCCGCGATCATCCGACCTGCCGAGGCGGTTGCTGAATCAATCACGGTCGCGCGCCCTTCGCCGGCAACGTTTCCTTGTCCAATCGGGGGCAACTCGCCTGATTGGTCATGCGCTTGCAGCAGCGCTTCGACTCGCGCTCGCAGCCCCGCATCGCCCGCGCAAAGCTCTTCCAAGACCCGGCCCCGTTCCGCAGGGTCCGTTGAGGCGACTGCTGCCAGGAAAACGGCTTGGACACGACTTGGGTCAATCGGCATAGACGTTCCGTTGAGCGCTTCCTATTTCCATGCGACACCAGGTGGCTGAGCTGTCGGAAAAGTTGCAAGATTCCGAACTCGCCGCTTCAGATTCCTCTCGCGGCCCAGGCCGGGTAGGCGCATTTTGGCAAACCCAGAGGCGGAGAGCATCTGAAGAGCTACTTTGCTGGTCTGCTGCACTCCCAGCCGAAACGCGGCGCGTAGCGCCGAAAGCTTCTCTCGCGTGAAACGTCGGAACTTTAGAGACACGAGCGTCCAGGTGTCGCGCACCGGGCCGCTCATGTGGCAGGCGCTGGACACTCTCTTCCTGGGGCCCAAAGTGCGGGCTTCCTGGGGCCCAAAATGCGGGCACGAGTGGATCCGGCTTACGTCGCCGAGACCAGCGTGACGTCAAAGACCAGGATCGAGTTCGATGGGATCGACGGCGGGCTTCCATCGACGCCGTAGCCCAGCGACGGCGGGATGATCAACTGGGCAACCGTTCCAACCGGAAGGAGTGCGAATGCTTCGTCCCAGCCTGCGATGACCTGTCCAGCTCCGAGGGTAAACGAGAACGGCGTGACGTGGCCGAATTTGGGATTGGTGTTGGAGTCGAACTCCGTCCCAAGCGTAGCGTTGGTATTCAGCAGGAATCCCGAATAATTCACCGTGACTGTCTCACCTTTGGTCGGGATCGGGCCGGTCCCCTTGGTCTCGATCACGTAGTTCAACCCGTCAGCCGTGGTGGTCGCTGTGAGGTTATTGGCCTGCAAGTAATTGGCGATGATGCCGGCCCCGTCGGTAATCGTTCCGGTGCCTGTTGTCGTGTCGCCGTTCTTGTCGGTGCTCGTCACGGTGACCGTCGTGACGGGCGAAGTCAGCGTCGCGCCGTTGAGATTTAACTGCCACTGGCCGGCGGACGGTGACGTCAGTTCGGAATTGGTTCCGAGCGTGAACGTCTGGCCGTTTGCGTTGACGGTGAGCACCGTCGTGTTGACGGAGTCGAACGTCCCCGTGATGAGCGGCGCGGTGTCGGTGGTGATCGTCTGCGAATTCACGGTCGGCGTGCCGAGCGTCGGGCTCGTCGTGTTGAAGGTCGCGTTCCGCGTGTTGGGATTGACATTAAAGAAGACGGAGCCGGGATCCTCGTTGATCGTCGTCTGATCGTGGCGGTTGCCGGTGATCGTCACGTCGCTCTCGAATTCGTTGGAGCCGGTATTCGAGCTGTCGAAGTTGATCACTCCGCCCGGGCCCATCTTGAACGAAACGTCGCCGTCGTAGGTTGTGTCGGTCGAGTCGAGCGTGCTGTCTTTGCCCCCTTCGACGTTGTGCACCTTGCCGTCGATCGTCGACTGATCCATCGTCGCCTGTCCGACCTGATCGCGCAGGTTCCCGTCGACCGTGGTCGATTCGAGGTCGAGCGTATCGCCCGACGAGTTGCCGAGCGTCGCGCTCAAGTTTCCGTTCACCGTCGAGTCGTCAAGAGTGACGCTGTCGTTCGGCCGCTGTCCGTGGATGTTGACGGAATCGGCGATGACATTCGTGAGCGTGAGCGTGCTGCTTTGCTGCCCCGCATTGAGTCCGAAATCGAGTTTGGAAAGGCTGTCGGTTCCATCGCCCGTAATCAACACGCTGTTGATGTGCTTGTTGAGCACCAGGGTGATTGAGGCCGGCCCGGTGACGTTGATCGTGTCGGTCGATTGAGTTTGCCCATCGACCCGGAATGCGGTGCCATCGCCGCTGCTCAGGCTGACATCCGAACTGGTGTACGAGACGCTGAAATCGTCCTCGGTCGAGGTGCTGCCGCCGCGCAGCTCGGTCAGGTTGATCGAGTTACCGCTAACGTGCACCGCCACCAACAGGGTCAGCATCGTGCGCGACTCGAGTGATTCGAGCTGGGCAATTGACCCAACCGGGTCCCACGCGTTACGGCGTCGGCGCGCTCGGGGCCTTTTCCGCGAAACGAAGCGTCCGCTTCGCTTAATCCATGCGGCGATCTGGTTGGTCCAACTGAGCGGCATGAACGGGTGGCAACTCGAAAGAATGCGAGCGGACTAAGAATGGGAAGCGAACGGGGATGCCTCAGCGGCTACGCGACCCCAACAATTATCGTCCGCGAATGGACCGCGTGCATAGCCTATCCTAGGCGACGCAAGAGGCAGTGGCCAGTTGTCCGTCGCGCTCGAAAACAACGATTTTCCGGTTTGTACGCCTCTGAGCGCTGAGTCGTTGGCCCGGCAATGAAACGCCCCGACCGGCCCGCTGCACAATTTTTGGCCAACTCTCCGATGGTACGCACTAGGGCCGGGGCCGCTCTATTTAGTCTCCGCTGCCGCCGCCTTGTCGATCGCCTCGTCGATTTGCCGCTCAAGCAGGCGATTGTCTTTTTCGGTGAGCGGCTTCTTCCCCCGAACCGTGCAGA
>DASPSM010000128.1:0-3095 GCA_035623955.1 Planctomycetaceae bacterium | reverse complement strand
ATTCGGCACGCTCGTCGATTGGCGAGGCGGCATGATCGCGCATCTATCGGCGTGGGGAGACGCGCGCGGCATTCGCGCCGATTGGCCGACGCTGGTCGATGCATGGCGGATGGACTATCCGCCCTCCCTCGACCGCGTTCGCCGGGGCGAGCGGGCGTGGGCGAATCTCGACGTTCTGCACCGTGAGTCGTTCAAACGTCTCGCGCCAACATTCGGCGTTCCCGCGCAGGACGACGAGGCCTTGACCACGCTCGCGCGATTTTGGCACGCGCTGCCTGCCTGGCCGGATGTCGTCGGCGGCCTTACTCGGTTGAAGCCCCGCTACATGATCGCCCCCTTGTCGAACGGACACGTCGCGCTTCTCGTATCCATGTCCAAATCGCTCGGGCTGCCGTGGGACACGATCTTCGGCGCCGATCTGTTCCGGCATTACAAGCCCGATCCGGAGACTTATCTCGGCGCGGCTGCGCTTTTCGGCTGCGCGCCTGGGGAAGTGATCATGGTCGCCTCCCACCCGTCCGATCTCGCGGGGGCGGCGCGCTATGGTCTGCGGACTTGCTACGTGTCCCGGAAGCTCGAATACGGCGAGGGCCGGATCGTGGAGCCCGCGCCGACGCCAGGAACTTGCGACCTGATGGTCGACGGCGTCGACGAACTGGCGGACTTGCTGCTGCGCTGAACGCCCCGGCGACCCGGGCTACTCGAACCAACTTTCAGGGGGACAGCTAACTCAAACGAGCTTCACGTCATCCCATGGTTATTCGGATGATATGCTTCTTAAAGGCCATTGGTCCGATGTTACGTCCACGCTGGCTGCCGCAGAAGAACTTTCCACCCTACGCGTATCTGGCAGGTCGGGGACCGCATCCCGTGCGCGATCCCACGGGACATAGCTACCAGGTCGAACCCATTCTGGTTGCCGCAGAAGCGTCGCTTGGCTCAGACGTATTCCTTTGGGGTCTCGACCTCTTCAATCACGGTTATTACTGGGAAGCTCATGAGGCCTGGGAAGGGCTTTGGCGGGTTGCGGATCGAGATAGTCCACTGCGGATGCTCATCAAGGGATTAATCTTGTTGTCGGCAGCGGGGGTCAAGATTCGGGAGCGCAAACATGTGGCGGCTGCGACTCATGCCAGACGGGCTGCGGCTCTGCTTCACCGGCTGATGAAAGTGCCGGATCGCGCCTTCGAGCGTGCGCTCGGCATGTCACCCGCGACGCTCGCCGAATATGCCGAAGCGGCCACAAGGCGTCCCGCTGATTTACAGGAGACGGCGCCTGGACAGCCTCAACCTGTGTTCGATTTTGTTCTCGGATCAAATTCCCGCGGGAGGCGGAGCGGATCGCAAAAGAGAAACAGTCTTCGACCGGCCCGGTTCCGAGTAGGAAAAGGCAGTGCGTGATCTTTACCGTACCGGATGGCGGCAATGATCGAGCGCGCCCGCAAAAGATTGAGCAAAAGGGCCAAGAAAGGATTTCGCGGCTGGCCGCTCGCAACGGTCGCGCTCTACGGTCCCGACGATACCACGGCGACCAAGCTCACGGTCGGCATTGTGCAGCCGAGGACGCCGAGGCAACCGACCTTCGACGCTGGTTCTCGGAGGAGCAGACCGACATCCGCGATGATATCCGGGTGGCTGAAGAAGTGCTGGCGTTCATCACCGAGGCCGGAGCCAAGTCGGTTGTGATGACCGACCGGATTATCGGCTGCCCCCATGAAGAAGGCATCGATTACGAGGGCGCCACCTGTCCGGCTTGCCCGTTCTGGGTCGGACGGGACCGCTGGACCGGCAAACGCCTGCACTAGGAATTAGCGCGCGATCCGGCCGCCTCCAGCGCATCGGATCGCGGTCATAGCCCATTCGCGACACCCCGGACGAGCGTCAAGCGTTAGAATTTGACGTCGTGGCGGACGCTGCGGGTCACAAAGGCCTTTTC
The DNA here is from genome assembly GCA_035623955.1 of Planctomycetaceae bacterium. GTDB lineage: Bacteria > Planctomycetota > Planctomycetia > Planctomycetales > Planctomycetaceae > DASPSM01. Next base: position 1,159 of record DASPSM010000128.1, on the reverse strand, counting down.
GTGCCCCTCGCTGATTCGATACCTTCGGAAACGCAATTATCCTTCCCACGGCGGATGCGAGTATTCGCGGGGGATCGCGGCGATCCAGGAGTCGGCGATGCTGAGGGACGACAGCGGGAACGGTGGAGGCCGCCCGAACGCGCCCCGGAATGTCCTCGGCGACCGGCTTGACGTCTGCTCGATGAAGCCCAAGACGGGGTTCTTTCGTGACGGTTGCTGCGACACCAATGGAGAGGACATCGGCAGCCATACGGTCTGCGCCGTCATGACTGCCGAGTTTCTCGAGTTTCCAAATCTCGCGGCAATGATCTTTCGACGCCGATGCCCCAATTCGGCTTTCCCGGCCTGACGCCCGGCGACCGCTGGTGCTTGTGTGCACCCCGCTGGCGCGAAGCATTGGAGGCGGGTTGCGCGCCCCGCGTGGTGTTGCGGGCTACTCACGAAGGCGCCCTCGATCATTGCTCGCTCGCCGATCTCAAGCGTTTCGCCCTGGACCTCGCCTGACTTCGACCATCGCACCCGGCGCGCGGTCGATTCGCCGGGTGGCTTTTCGCAGTAAACCCACAAAGCCGGAAGGAGTCAGCTGCGGTCGCTGGCGGATTTCTCGCGTGACCCTCCCGTCCGAAGCAGTGCGCATTTCATCGCAGCCTTTGCGACTCCTGCGGCGACCCCGAGTCTCAAGCATCCCCCCATTTTTCAGGCGAGGCCGAAGGCTTCGGAGAAGGACCTGTTTTGGCGTAGGAGTTCTTCGTATCGCTCGATGAGTGGCTGCAGCCGTTGCTCTGGCATGTTGGGGATGAGATCGTAGAGCAGGCAACCCTGTCGGAACAGCGAATGGACGCGGCGCTTGGCGGTGCTTGTGCGCAACTGGCGGTCCATGCCGAGGCTTTCGCCGGCGGCTCCCAACAGCGTCAGCAACAGGATGGCGAAGGCGTTGAGGAGGATCAGGCGGTCGCGGCGCTGGGGATCGTCGATTCTGAGCGCGCTCAGGCCCATTCCGAAACGCGGGTCCTTGCTGTCGCGGAAGCTGGGTTCGATGGTCCATCGCTTCGAATAGAGCCTGATGATTGTCGCCGCGGAGAGCCAGCCGTCGCCAGCGGCCAGATGCCAAGCTTCCTTCATGCCGGCGGCCTTTACGCAGACGACCGCCCCGACCTTC
>DASPSM010000010.1:0-8519 GCA_035623955.1 Planctomycetaceae bacterium | reverse complement strand
GTCCACGTTCCTGACACGTGATCCAGGCCAGTTTTCCAGCCGCGTAGAAGCAACTTTGCAGATTTTTTTTAGCGCCGTCGCGGGGAACTTGCGGCATCAATTCCGCGTCGAGCAGCGTCGCTTCGTCCGAATTTGGCGTCGCCTGCCGGTGTCGTGCGAATCGGGTCCTTTTGGCAGCTCTCGAAATCAGGGTTATAAGCCCTCCCCTCCAACGCCTGCTTATCGGCAGCAAGCACAAAACAGGAGTCATCCGATGGCGACAATAATCTCGATTGAGCGAACCGCTGCTTCCCGTTCTGGCGTCGCGTCCAGAGGCGCTGCACTCGATCTTCTGGTGGTCATCGGCGGGGCATTGTTGGGCGCGGTCGGAGTCGGATCGGTTGCAATCGTCGATGCCCTGGTTTTTAACCGCGCCTCGAGCCCGGCCGAGTTCTCGCTGACCACAGCATTTCACCAGGCCGCCGCGTCGCCGATCACTGCGTACTTCGCGATGATCGGCGCTGTGCTGGGCGCGATCTTCGGCATTTGCGGGGCGCTCCGCGAGTAGTCAGCGGGATCTGGAACCCGTACTCCACGCGGCCAGCGTCGTGGGCGTCAGGTCGCGTCAGCGCCCATTCGTTGGTCCAAATGAGCCAGCACTTTGGGCCAGGCTTCCTCGTGTTTGTCCCGACTGTCAGCGTCCAGGAATCCGGCGTGAGTCAGACGCACCGAGATGCCCTGCCCTGTGGGCGTCAACTCCACGGTGACGACCGTTTCGGCGCCTTTCGTCCCGGCGGCTCCCGTGACCCACGTCAGCTCGACCAGCCGGTCCGGCTCGAGCCTAAGGAAGCGGCCGTAGTGCGGATGCCGCTGACCCTCGTAGCGCGTTTCGAAGAAAAAAGGAGCGTCGACCTGGGGCGTCATCACGAGGGTCCCCGGAGCGGCGAACCACCGGTCGAACTGCTCGGTCCACGCGCGGAACAGCACCGCGGGCGACGCGGTCATTTCGCGGGTCACGGTCAGCTGGAACGGCCGGCCTGTCAGGTCGGGTACGGCAATAGTCATCGCTTTCGCTTACGGGAAAGTCCCTGACGCATACGATGCGGCCCGGCGAAAAAGCCGGGCCGCGATGAGTTGAGTGGTGGAACGTCTGGAGACGTTAAGTCCCAGCCGATTTTTCGACGGCCGCCTTCTTCGGCTGACCCTTGCCGGCTTTTCCGGCCTCGGCTGACTGTTTAGCCGCCTGTTCCTTGGCCGCCTTTTCCTGCAGTTGCTTGATGACTTTTTGCAGTTCCTGGCGGTCGGCTTCGTGCTGGGCGTCGATCAGCTTCTGAGCTTCCGCCTTGGGATAGGCGACGTCGTACCAGCCGATCATCATTTCTTCCCAAGTCTGGTCGCCCCAGCGCACCGGCTTGGTGGGATCCGGATTGCAGAGGTTGCTATCCGAATTGTCGAAGTGCGCGGTGCACAGCAAATTCGAGCCGGCCGGAATCAAGAGCGGCTTCTCGAGCTTGAACCAGTTCTGCCAGTTGAAGTCGTAACGCGGCACGTCGAGCAAGACTTCCTTTTTGCCATCCGGGTAGGTCAGCTCGTAGCGGAAATCCTTGCCGCGGACGTGCATGTGCGGGTACATGCCGATAAACAGCGTGTCGCGGGCGAAATTCTTCTGCGATTCGACCTTGTAGTCGTCGGCATACGCGGGGATCTCGAACTGGAAGTTGGCCGTGTTGGTGGTCACCAGGCGATCGGTGATGGTCTTTCCGTCGACGAACAACAAGCCGATCGAGCTGCGGTCTTTTTGCGCACGGCCGTTGGGCGTGTAGTGCATCTGGAAGATGAATTTCCATCCGGCGGGCACCAACTTGGCCATTCCGTCCGGCGCGATGAAGGGCCGCGTGCCGGGCGCGAAACCGCATAAGAGATCGCTTGCCGAGATGTCGCCGTCGGCGTCTTGCTGAGGCGGGGCTTGCTCCTTGCGCGCCGCGCCCGGCTTGGCGTTTGTCTGGCCTTTCTTCGATCGGGCCAAACGCTGGGCCTGGAACTCGGCACGGAGCTGCTCGACGCTCTTGCCGCTTGCCTTGGCCCTGGCGAGCGCCTCGAGCTGGCGTTTTTGCTGCTCGATGATCTTGTCGGCGATTTGGGGCGCCGCGAGGAAGACGATGATGTGGTGCACGACGCCCGGATTTCCCGGCAGACACTGGGCGCTCTTGACCCACTTATCCTCTTTGAAGCCGGGATCAGCGACGTAGTAGCGATACGGCTCGACCCCCTCGGCCTTCACGTCGACCGGTTCTTTGGTCATGTAGACGACGGCGCCGGGCTGCCGGTCGAGCAGCCAGCCTTCGGTGAATTTCGGCGGCGGGGGCAATTCAGCAGGGTTCCCTTCGGGGCAGCCTGCTTCGACCCAGGAGTAGATCGTCTCTTTCTCGGCCTTGGAGAGGACGTTCTCGTTCGAGAATTTGTGACCATAAGCCGGATTGGCGTGCCAGGGCGGCATGCGCTGCTCGCGGACGACTTCGGCGATCATTTCACCCCAGCCGGCGACTTCCTGGTAATTGGTCATCGCAAACGGCCCGATCTCGCCCGGGCGATGGCAGCTGACGCAGCGTGCATTGAGCAGCCGGGCGACCTGATTCGAGTAGGTCACCGCGGCATCTTTCTGTGGCTCGCGAATGCGGCCGATGATGCAGCCCTTGGCTTCGGTCGTCGCGACGCTGACAGGCTTGCCGGCGAGGAGTTCGTCGACGGCGATCGCCAGGTCCCGCCGCTTGAGCTGCGGCGCCGCGAACCCGACCCCGGCGCCGAACGTGTACTGATTGTCGATCCGCCCGTGGTAGCGGACGGTTCCTTCCGCATCGAGCAGAAATGCTTCGGGCGTGCGAGTCGCGCCGAGCTGATCGGCCACTTTATTGCCGACGTCTTTGAGGATTGGGAAGGTGAGCGCGTTGTGCCGCGCGAACGCGTCGATCTCGGTGATTGCGTCCTGCCGGTTCGAGTCGATGGCGACGAGCGCGACCCCTTTCTTCGCGAACTCGACGGCGAGCTCCTGCATGCGGTTTGCGTAGAGTTTTGCCAGCGGGCATTCGGTCCCGAGGAAGATGACCGCCACGCCCTTGTGATGCGCGAGAATGTCGCTCAGCGAGTGATCGGCACCCCGGAAGTCCTTTAACGTGAAAGGCTCGACCTTGCGGCCCACGGTCGTCTCCGCACCAAAAGCGGACCCGGCCAGACCCACGAGCGCCGCTGCCACGAGCACCAATCGTCGACCACGGAAGTCTTGCATCGATCTCCCCTCTTTGACTTGCAGATTGTCCGCCAGCGCGATTCGAACTGAATCCGGCTGCCTCGAGGAAAGGAACGGCAAAGGAAACTGATCCCCAGTTTCGGAGGCACGCGCAAGACCCAGCTTGACCCGCGCGCACGACGGCAGCACGCTCGCCATTCTACAGACTGATCGTTTGCTCAGCCAGAGGGGCAGTGGCGCGCCCCTGCACCCGGTGCGGCTTGGGCTTCGCCAGCCGCCGCAGGCGTGCGCCCGGCGCCGGAATGCCGGGCTCGCGAGCAAATCACCGACGAAACGCCAGATGCTGGGGTCGGCGCGAGCAGTGAGCCTAAGGACTATCGCTCTTCGCCTGCTCTTTCTTTTCGGCTTTGTCGGTCCCCTTCGGCTCCGGCTCGAACGATTCCACCTCGACCATCAGCACCTGGATGGTCAGGTCCTCCGTTTTGGATTTCTTGGCGTCCGGATCGCCCGGTTCTCGAGTGATCAGAATGTCGAGGGAGCGGATGCGTTTTCCCGTGAGATCGCGCTGCAGGATGTCGACCCATTTTCCGTCGGCAACGTCGTGGGTCGTCGACAGGGCCCTGGTGCCGGGGGCCTTGGCGAGGGCCGAGCGATAGTACGTGGCCGTGCGGTTCATGTCATCGTTGGCTTCCAGCCGCAGGTAATGCACGACAAGCGGTTCACTGACCGCCGCCGAGAGGTTGGAGGGCAAATCGTCCGGCCAGTGGAGATGAAACTCTTTCGTGATCTGTTCGCCGGGCCTCAACGCGAACGGAACAGGGACAGCGGAAGTCGGCGCGGAGCTGGGGCCTTTCGACTTGGAGTCGGACGAAGATTTGGAGTCGGAACCGCGCGCCGTTTTCTTCGACGCGGAATCGGACGGAGTGCCCGATTTCTTCGATCCGGTTTTCGACTTGTTCTCGGTCTCGTCCTTTTGAGCTTTGGCGTCGGCCTTTACTTTGTCGCCCGTCGCTCCGTTATCAGTCTCGGCCGCTTCGTGCTTTTCGGCGACTGCGCTCAGGCGATCGTCCCAGTGGCTCACGAATTTCTCGATCGTGTCCCGCCACTCGTACGAGGCTTCGGCCTGCTTGGCCTTTTCGGCAGCCTCTTCGGCCTTCTTTTCGGCCGCCGCGCTGCGCCTGCCGTTGGGAGGGGAAGACGTGGGGGTCCGGTGCCTCGTTTTGGGACGGTCCTTGTACGTGAGAGTTTTGAGCACCACCACGGTTCCCGGGTCGAGCCATTCGGAGCCGACGAGATACGCCGGCTCTTGAGTGGTCGCGGCGCCACCGGGCTTGCCCCCGCCTGCCCCTCCCGGCATTCCACGGCCAGCGCGGCCCAGCCCACCGCCGCCTAGCAATCCGCCGTTATATCCTGGCGCTCCCGCGCCCGCACCCGCTACGCCGCTCCCTCCACCCGGCGGTGTTGGCGGCTTCGGTTTCTCGAGTTGGCCCAGCTCTTGTGGCCCTTTGCCTTGGAGATAATCGCGCATCCGTTCATGGGCCGACTTCAGAGGAATGGAGCCGACGCCTGTCAAAATCGACTGCGCATTCGCTTTCTCGCTCGCGAGCTGGGCTGCCAGCGCCTCCACAAATTCACTTTGCCACAGTTCGCGGGCCACAACCGCCGCATCGACTGGCTTAGCATCCAACGCCTTCTCAGCGGCATCCAGGATAAATCCGACGGGGTTCTGAGCAGCTGCTGCGGCTGCCGCCGGAGCCCCCACCGGTGGATTCGAATTCTGTGCGCCGTGCGGCACCCCCGCTGGAGTGCCCGGCAGCGAGGGTCCCGGAGTGCCGCCTCCCCCAAACTTGCCAAATTGGCCCAACAACTGTGCGGCCAGCGCCGCCGAGGGATCCTTGGCCGGGGCCGCGCTTTCGATCTTGAGCGCCTGCTTGAGGGCCGACGCGTTCTGATCCAAGATCAGCTTCCGCAAAGTCGCCTTGAATTGATCGGGCGTGGTGCGACTGCGGACGAGCGCGACTTGAGCGGAAAAGCTCGCCGGGCTCGGCCTGCTGAGCGCCATTTCGATTGCGCGGCGGATCTCCGGCGAGGACTGATCGTACAACTTCGCCACACCCAGGCGCAACTCGGGAGATCCGACTCTGCCGGCGATACGCACGGCGTCGAACTTCACCGTCGCCGCAGGGTAGTTCTTGTCGTCGGGACGAATTTTGTCATCCGGCTCCGCCAAAAGTTTCAAGATCGACTTGGGGCTATCGGGCCGCATGACGAGCGCGACCAAGGCCGTTTCGGCTGCCTGTTGGTCATGGCCTCCGAATTTCATCTTGCCGAGGACGATTTGTTCGAGGGCTTCGCGGGCTGCGTCACTCTGGTTGGCGCGCAAGGCGTTAATCAGCGCCATGATGGCCTGGGTCTTCGACATCGGCGGGACTTTTTCTTTCGGCGCCGCCGCCTCCACCGGAGGCGCGTCCGCGGGACCTCCGCGTTTTTGTCCTCGGCCGCGAAGTAACTGAGCACACGCCGGGCTGGCGACGAACTGAACCAAAAGTGCGGCCGCGAAAATCGACGTCGCGAGGCGACGCCGCGACAGGCCGGCTGGCAACGTCCGCGAGCAAAAGCGCATGCCGCGTCCTCCCAAACGGTCAAATCCGGGTGATTTCGCCAATTCAATTGCTCCCAGCCCGCTCAAAGCCCGGCGTCCGGAAAAATTGAGCTTTGTTCTTTGCCCTCACATCCACGCCAGTAGGGAGCGCGTGCCTATTCCCCACCGCGTCCGCCCATTCCGTCGCGTCAGGCCGCGAAGCCGTTGCAGTCGGCACCTTCTCCGCGGCTTTCCGCTTCTTCGCATTCTGGCTGCGGAAAATGTGCGGCACAACCGTGAATATCAGGAATACTTGCTGCGGCAGCCCGCCCGGATCGAATGTGACCGTTCGCCCAGTGCGCCCTTTGCCGGCCGCCCGGCGGCTTTCCCACCGTTTCCGCGTTTCCCCCTGCGAGAACAAACGCCCATGCAGACCAAGCAAATCCCCGATATCAGCGTTGATTTCATGACATGGCTCAACGCCGAGCTGCGTAAACGGATCGAAGCCGACGAGGCTGCTCGTGACCGCGGCCTGGTCAACCGCCTTAAGAACTATTTTGGTCGACCCGTCGAAGCGGAAACGGCCGAGGCCTGAACGGCCCCGCTCGTCAGAAAGTCGTGCGTGACCGGGCCGAGGAGCGCAAATGCCCTCGGGCCGGTCGATTGTTTTTTGCGACCCTAATGTTGCCTGCCTCGCCCACGCGTCTCAATTGCCGCGGGCGGATGCCGAAGCGGTCACTTTGAGGGCTTGCGCACGGGTGTCGGAGAGATGCTCCCGTTCTCGGGCGCTGCGCGCGATGGCCGAGTTTAGGTTGCGGCGCAGAATTGCGGACGCCGCGATCACGCCTCCCATCAAGGCGCCCGCGACGCCGCACGAGACGATGTCTTGCCCCGTCAAGAACAGCCCGCCGATTGGCGTCCGCGGCTGGAGCCATCGTTGCCGATAACGGCCTGGTGTGTGGTCGAGGCCGTAGATCTCACCGCGCGCCTGATTCGCGAAGTGCCGCGTGGTAAGCGGCGTCGACAGCTCGTAGACGTCGACTTTTCCGCGCACTTGCGGGACCTGTCGATAGAGTGCGTCGAGCATTCGCGTCGCCAGGCGCTCCTTGAGGGCTTCGTACTCTGCGGGGCGTTTTTTCCACTGGCTCTTTTCCCACTGAGAAAACGCGTTGTAGGCAGCAAAAGCGATCACATCGATCGTTGCCCGCCCCGGACACCGATTCTCGAAATCCGGATCCTTCGCCGAGGGGAAGGAAATATAGAGGCTGCGAACGGCGGCCTCGGGATCGGCTGCTTCTGAGTAGTACTGGTCGATGTTGGCGTCCGGATAGATCCAAAGGTTGTGCTTCGGCAGCTCCAGCTCGGCCGCCGTCGCCTTCAGACCGACGTAAAGGCACAGGTGGGCCGCTGACGGCCGGGTCGATCGGAGCAGTTGCTCGAGTCGATAGGGTTCGGCGACTGCTTGCGGCAGCAGGCGGCTGAACGTGGTGATCGCGCCGGCGTCGCTGATCACAATCGGAGCGCGAATGATCCCGCCGTCGGCCTGCATGCGAACGCCTACGGCTGACCCATTCTCGAGGACAATTTCTCCGACCTCGGCGCGCGACAAAACTCGCCCGCCTGCCCGCTTGATCGACGGGACGATCGTCTCGGCGATCCGACCTGCTCCGCCGATCGGATAGAACCCGCCCTCAAAATAGTGACTGGCCACGATCGCATGGATGGCGAAACTCGCCTGGGAAGGAGGGAGGCCGTAGTCTCCGCACTGTGCGGTCAGGATGCCGATCAGCCGTTGATTTCCAGTGAGCCCCTCGAGCACCTGGCGTACCGTTTTGTCGGAGTATCGAAGAAACCGCCAGCGAAGAAATGGCCCCAGAAGCAGCGAAAGGAGCGACGGAAGGGCCTTGTCCATGTAGTAGAGCGGCATGCTCGAGCGGACGCGTGCGACGAGTTGAAAATACCGCTCGATCGCGGCCGAATCGCCCGGAAAGCGCGCGACAAGCGCGGCTTTGAGCTGCTCGGTCCCTTTGGGAAAGTCAAAGATTTCGTCGCCGATGATCGCCCGGTCGTAAACGGGTCCCATGTCGGCCCACTCGAGCTGCCCGTCGGAAAGGTCGTCGAAGACGGCTCTCAGGAACTCGCCCGGCTGCATTTCGCCCAGGTAATGCACGCCTACGTCCCATTCGTAGCCCGGGCGATGAAAGACGTGGGTGAAGCCGCCCACGGCATAATGGCGCTCGAGCACCAGCACCTTCTTTTGGCCGTATTTCGCAAGAAGGGCCGCGGCGCTCAAACCCCCGATTCCCGACCCCACGACGATGGCATCGAATGTTTCCGAACCGGACCATCGCTTGTAGGGTTCGGCAACCGGATCGGACGCGCTTTCGGTCACCATGATGCTCCTCCTGGTGGGTCTTTGTGCGATTGTACCGCGTCAGGAAGGATCCCCCTGATATTCGGTTAAGCTATTGTGCCCAGGCGAGACAGGGGCGCCGTGGCGTCAGCGATCTGCAAAGCCATATCGCGCGGAGGGTGAGTCATGAACGAGCGATCGATCCTCGCGCGGCTGCGGAAGATTTGTCTGCGGCTGCCGGAAACTCGGGAGACCGTCAAATGGGGCCACCCGACCTTTGAGGCCGGCAAGAAGATCTTCGCCGTGCTCGACCGATACGGCGGCCGGCCGTGCATCGCTTTCCGCGCGCCGCTCGAAAAGGT
>DASPSM010000104.1:0-15272 GCA_035623955.1 Planctomycetaceae bacterium | reverse complement strand
ACACCCAACAGGGCAAGCACGCACAGCGCGATCAGGCTGAACGTCCAATCTCGCTGTCGGGCCCAGCCGATTGCCAGGATCAGGACGCGAGCCACGGGCGTCAGCATCAGTACGAGCAGGCCCAGCTTGAGGATGGCAGTGCCGTCGCCGTGGGCCGCTCGGGCAAGCCAGCCCTTCGCTTGGGGATTTTCGGACATCCCGTTTTTCACGGTGAAGAGCCAGCCGAGCAAAATTACCGCAACGCTGGCCGTCAGGCCGGCCAACAGCGTCCAACTGACGGCTCGGGCGAGGCGATTTTCCTGGTGATCGTCGGCCATGTTACGACTCAAAGGCTGCGGAACACGCGCGCGAACATCTCGATGGCAACGCCGATCAGGAGCACGGCGAAGATTCGTTTGACGACGATGCCTCGAGCAAACCGGTTGAGGTAGGCGCCAACCCACGAGCCGACCACGACTCCGATCACCACCGCGGAGGTGTATTGCGGATCGACCTCGCCCCGGCCGAAATACAAAAAGGCGCTGGCCGCGGCCGTCACGCCAATCATAAATGTCGACGTGGCTGCGGCCGCCTTGATGGGGACGCCGCACAGCACGTTGAGGCCGGGGACCTTGAAGACGCCTCCGCCGATCCCCAAGAGCCCCGACATCACCCCCGCGATAAACGAAATCGTGAGGCCGGCCCACAATCGGTGCAGGCGATAAGCGACGCGGCGGTGCAGGGCGGTGTCCTCGTACTCGGCCCCCAGCCGATCCGTGAACCGGCCGCCCGCGTGTTGGCCGCTTCCTGAGCCCGCCGAGGGGTCGGGCGCCTGGATCGCCTTGTCGGGCGCGTCGAGGTTTCCTTCACCGCCTCGGCCGCGCCACATCACGAAGGCAGTCGGCAAGAGGATTCCTGCGAAGACGCCCTCCAGCACGCGCGCGGGAAGAATTGCCGCCGAAAGTCCGCCGCTCAGGGCCCCGATCGACGTGGCAATCTCCAGTGTCATGCCGAGCCGCATATTGGCCGTGCCCCGATCGAGATTGCCGATCGCCACGGCCGTCGAGGTCGCTACCACGGTCAGAATGCTGGTGCCGACCGCCAGGTGGATCGGCACGCCGAAGCCGAGCAGCAAAATCGGAATGAGGAAGACGCCGCCGCCCGTCCCGAGGACTGCGCCGGCCGTTCCCGCGGCCAGGCCGCAAGCCACAAGCAGGACGATATCGGTCAGGCCCGGTGGTGGCATCGTCCCCTTTTGCGCGGCTCAGCTCAGTCGTCGATCTCAGTCGTCGATGACGCCCTCGGCGTGGCGGACCGCTCGCGCGTTCTCATCTTGGGTGATTTGCGGTGCGTCCGGCTCATCAGAATACCAGCGGGCGTCGGTTTCGTCCTCGGACCAATCGGTGCCGGTCCAATATTCCCGCTTCATTTCGTTCGTGCGTTCGATGACGAATTCTCTCATCCGAGCACCTCCGATGCCATTTTGCCCCGGGGAGTAGTTGGGGGACAAACCCGAAGGCAGCATTGCAACAACCGTGCCCAAGAACTTTTTTACTTTCTTGTCATTTTGCGGGCGGAGTGCTCGACCAAGTAGACGCACCGGTGAAGGGAGGCTGATCGTGCTAAGATGAGTTAAACGACTCATTTCCGCTGAGAAAACGACTCAATGTCAATCGCCATCCGAACCGACGGCCTCTCCAAACGGTATCGCATTGCCGCCCCCCGCCCGCGAAACGGGAGCCGCGCAGCAAACGGAGGCCGCTCTGCGCTGGAAGCGATCTGGCAGCGCGTGCTCGATCCGGCCCGCGTCGCCGGCAAAGAGACGCTCTGGGCGCTTAAGGACGTCAGTTTTGAAATCCGGCCGGGCGAAGTGGTCGGCATCGTCGGCCGCAACGGGGCAGGCAAGTCGACGCTTTTGAAACTTCTGGGACGGATAACCCGGCCGACGAGCGGGCACGCCGTCGTGCGCGGGCGGATCGGCACGCTGTTGGAGGTGGGGACGGGCTTTCATCCTGAGCTGACTGGCCGCGAAAACATCTTCTTGAGCGGCGCAATCGCGGGGATGCGGCAGGAGGAGATCCGCAGAAAGTTCGATGCCATCGTCGATTTTGCCGAGATGGGCCAGTTTCTCGAAATGCCGGTCAAGCGCTACTCGAGCGGCATGTACGTGCGGCTGGCGTTTGCGGTGGCGGCCCATCTGGAGCCCGACATCTTGCTGATCGACGAGGTGTTGGCCGTGGGAGACGCGTCGTTCCAGAAGAAGTGTCTGTCGCGAATGGAGGCGGCGTCGCAGCAGGCGCGGACGGTGCTATTTATCAGCCACAACCTGGGGGCGATCCGGCAATTGTGCCCGCGCTCGATTCTGATCGACCATGGCCTCGTCGTGCAGGACGGCCCGACTCCCGAGGTGCTGCGGCGCTACAACGATCTGTTGTGCCACCTCGACGTCGACGAAAACACCAACCTTCGGGATCGCCTCAACCGCAGCACGGGAGCGGTGCGGTTCACGGACATCAGCGTCGAAGATGCGTCGGGCGAAAAAAAGTGGGACTTTCGAGCGGGCGAAACCGTCCGGCTGCGGGCGACGTATCGGGTCTTTGAAAGCGTCCCCAACCTCCGCTATTTCTTCTCGCTCGAAACGGTGACGCGCTACGAAACGATCACCTCAGTCAGCGAGGTCGTCTCGTCGGAGCCGCTGGCGGCGGGCGCGACCTACTCGATCGTGCTCGAGCTGCCGGGAATCGATCTGAGGGCGGGCGATTATGGAGTGCGGTTCTGGCTAGGGACTGCCGACGGCCGCTCGTACGACGTGTTGACGACGCAGCAAGGATCGTTTCCGCCGCTGACGATCTGGTCCGACAACACCGATCCGTTTCTCTCGACGGGATTTCTTTCGATTCCCGCCCGGCTGGGCCGCCCCCAAGCGCTCTAGGGGACGTTCAAAAACCCTCTCCCATTCCGATGGGAGAGGGCAGGGTGAGGGCGTCCTTCACCTCGTCGCCCATCGTCGCGAAATTTCCGGCCCGCAACGACTCGCCAACATGTTCGACTTGCTGTTGGGCAGTTAGAGTTACGGTGACTGGACCAGCGGCCGTGTCGGCTGCGAATCGTCGAGCCCGTGAGACACCCACTGGAAACCTGGAGCGAGTCGATGTTTCACCGTCTGTGCCTCAAAATCGCGCTGGCGACGCTTGCCGCCTTCTTGGGATCGGTCCTGCCTGCAATGGCGGAGGAGTACACCGTCGACGCGCAGCATGCCGGGATCAACTTTAAGATCGCCCATCTCGGGTTGTCATGGATTCAGGGGCGTTTCGACGAATTCGACGGCCATTTCACGATTGATTCGAGCACGCCGGACAAGAGTTCCTTCACGCTGTCGATCAATCCGGCAAGCATCGACACCAACAATCACAAGCGCGACGAGCACCTGCGCAGTCCCGACTTTTTGAACGTCAAGCAGTTCCCCGCCATGAAATTCCAGAGCACCGCGGTGCGCCCCACCAAGGGTGGCTACGAGGTGACCGGCGACTTTACGTTGCACGGTGTCACCAGGCCGATCACGCTGGAGCTGGTCGGCGGCCGCACCCGCGAATTCCCCAAGGGGGTGGCCAGGACCGGATTTTCGGCGGAATTCTCGTTGCGTCGCGCCGATTTCGGGATCGACAAAGCACTGCCGGACATCGGCGAAAAGGTCTATGTCGCCGTCAGCTTCGAAGGGACGCGGAAGTAAGGTCCTGGCGCGCCGCCCGCGTGAGCTGGCGGGTGCTTGCTTTCCGGTGCTCGAAGCTCGACTCGGAAGGCAAAGAATCAAAGCACCGTCGGGCTTACGCCCGACGCTCGCCGAGGTTGAAAAAAAAGTAGACCACGTATGCCTGATCCAACTCTCATTCTGAGTGCGACGGCGGCCGCGGGGATTGTCGCTGCCGTCGTGATGCTGCTCTTTGGCGTTTGGCCTGCGCGCAAGGCAGCGGCCGGCCCTCCAGAGGCGCCGCTGCGGCGTTCGCCGTTCGCGACGCTTGCCGAGGTGTTGGCAGTTGGTGGCGGAATGGGAATCGGCTGCTGGTGGCTCGGTGTCCTGCCGAAACTGCCGCCAGTCGAGGACCAGGATCGGCTGTTGCTCGTCTTGTTGCCCGCCGCCGGAATCGTCGAAATCCTTGCGGTCGTCCTGCAGCGCCGGCCCTGGTTTGGCCGCATTTTGCGTCTGTTGCTCGCGTTGCCGATCCCTTTCCTTCTGCTTTTCGGGTCGGGGTGGATTCCTTCCACGTGGACTCCCGGAGGCGATCCGAGCGCTCCTTCGACCTGGACGCCGCAAGAAGCCCAAAGGAATCTGTTGGGCTTGGGAGTGCTGCTCGCGGCCGTTTGGGGTCTCTTGATCTGGGCGGCTCAGCGCGCTGGGGGATTCGTCGTTCCCGCTGCGATCGGGCTGATTTCGGCGGCGGCCGGCGTGACCATCATGCTTTCAGGCTATGCCAGCGGCGGAATGACCGGCTTGCCGTTTGCCAGCGTGGCGGCAGGGGTGCTTCTTGTCTGCCTGCTTTTCGCTCGCAGGCATTCGATGACCGGACTGGTCGGAGTCGGCACGGTCCTCTTGTTCGGCCTGTTGATGGCCGGGAGATTCTTCGGCGAACTGACGACGACGAATTTCGCGCTCTTGATCGCGGCCCCCGTGCTGTGCGGCTTGATCGCGCTGCCGCCGGTGCGAAATCTCAAACCGCCGGTGCGATTTATTGTCGTGCTCGTCGCATGTCTGCTGCCGGCGGCTGCAGCCGTCGGCCTCGCTCACCACAGTTTTGCCGCCGAGACCGAGGAATCGTCAGCCTATAGCGCTGCCTCTTCCGACAGCGACGCGCCCGCATTCAACGCGGGCCCGAGCCAAAGCCAATCTGCGCGTCCCAGCGCAGCCGCAGATTCCGAGCCGGCCGCCGCGTCGAGCTCCCCACGCGACCCGGGGGCGGACGAGCCGTCCTCCCCGGGTAACACGGACAAGACTGGCAGCCCGGACAAGAAGCGGCCTCTAACAGACCCGGGTGAAGAACCCAAGTAACCGGTCGCGAGCCGCTACGACTTCGGCTTCTTGATCGCGCCTTCGACGGGGCTCTTGGCCCCTTCGGTGTATTTGGCGCCGATCAGCGCGTAGGTCTTTTCCCCGCGGGCCCGCAGCCGCTTGAGCGCTTCGGGGAAATCGTCGTCCTTCACGTTTTCGTCGCAGAAGGTGCAGCAGCTTTCCCACGTGTACCCGAGCTTCTTCCACTGCGTCATGCCACCCGCCGAGACCTGGTCGGTCACTGGACACCAGATGGGGCTCATGGCCTGCATGAAGTTGAGGATGAACCGCTCCTTCTCGGCCGCCTTGACGTATTTATCGGGAGCTTTGAAGAATTTCTCGCGCGCGTCGGGCTTGCTGCCGCGATACTTCACGCCCCTGTACTCCCAAATCGGCAGCTTGGGGTCGGAGGTGGTGAGGTAGACCGGGCAGAGCTCGACCGACTTTTGCTTCTCGGGGATTTTGACCTTCTCCAACAGCACGGCATCCGCGGGCAATTGGGCCATCGCCGGAAATGGCATTAATAACAACAGCCCGGCCCCAAGAACCAAACGCCAACACAGCATGTCACGACCTCCGAAAGAGTGCTTAGCAACAACCTTACACGATCCGGCCGGCATTCCCAAGCAAAGTCTTGGAACGGCTCTTGCACCAGTCCCCTGGCGCGCCGAGCTTTGCACAGCAAGGGGGACAGCTCCCCTAAGCAAAGGGCGCGTCCGCGTCATTGTGGAGGGTCAGCGATGCTTGAACCCACGAGGTTTCATGGCCAAGAACTTCCGGTGCCGGAATCGCGCGTGATCGGCTTTGCCGACACGAACGAACAGCTCCAGGCCATCGCCAAAAGCTTGAACGAGGCCGGCATTCCAAACTCGAAGATCCGGTCGCTTCACGGGCCCGACGGCATCCAGTTGCTGGAAAACCTGCGGCGGACCCTGTTTTTCGGCGACTTCGAGCGGGCCGTGGCCGACTTCGGCGTGCAGGAGCTGCAAGACGGTCATTACTCGCTGAGCGTGGCCGTGAAGGACCGCGACGAAGCCCTCCGCGTGACCAACATTGCCGAAGGCCACGGCGGGCATTCATTCACCTACTTCGGCAAATGGGTTAACGAGCAGCTGACCAAGTAGAACGGCTCGGCAGCGGCCAGGGTGAGCATCTTTAGTCCAAGGTCCAAAGTCCAAAGTCTTCGCTCCCGACCTTGGGCTTTGGACCGCGGAAATTCAGCCTGCGTGAACCGATTCGGTCATCCGCTCTTCGACCGGCGGATGCTGTTCCACGTACCGCTCGAATCCCTCGGTGGCGCGGCGGATGACGTAAAAGAAGACCGGCGTCAGGAAGATCCCGAAGAGCGTCACCCCCAGCATTCCGAAGAAGACGGCCGTCCCCAGCGTGCGACGCATTTCGGCGCCGGCCCCTTCGGCGATCATCAGCGGCACGACGCCCAGGACGAATGCGAACGAAGTCATGACGATCGGCCGCAAGCGCAGCTCGCAGGCTTTGAGCGTCGCTTCGTCCGCATCGTGGCCGTGCTCCGTCTCCGATTTGGCAAATTCGACGATCAGAATGGCGTTCTTGCAGGCCAACCCGATCAGCACGACAAAGCCGACCTGAGTGAAAATATTGATGTCCAGGTGCGCCATCAACACGCCGGCGACGGAGCACAACAGGCACATCGGCACGACAAGAATGACCGCCAGCGGCAGCGACCAGCTTTCGTACTGGGCCGCCAGCACCAGGAACACGAGGATTACCGCCAACAGGAAGACCAGCATCGCTGTGTTCCCTGTCTCGAGCTGCAGAAATGCCAGCTCGGTCCACTCGGCCTTCATCATCCTCGGCAGGCCCTCCTGGGCGGCGGCTTGGGCCCGCTCGATCGCCTGGCCGGAGCTGATGCCGGCAGCAGGGGTGAGGTTGACCGCGGCCGACGGGTACATGTTGTAGCGCATGACCATCACGGGGCCGGTCGTTTCCCGGATGCCCATCATCGTGGCCAGCGGCACCATGTTCCCCGCGTCGTTGCGGATCTTGATCTGCTTGATGTCTTCGATCTGGCTGCGGAAGTCGGGCATGGCCTGTACGTTGACCTGCCAGGTGCGGCCAAAGCGGTTGAAGTCGTTGACGTAAAGCGAGCCGAGGTAGACCTGCAGCGTGTTGAAGACTTCGCTGATCGAGACGCCCATCGTCTTGGCCGCCTCGCGGTCGATGTCGAGATACAGCCACGGCGTATTGGCGCGAAAGCTCGTGAAGAGGTCGGCGAGGCCGGGCGTTTTGCGGCCCGCCTGCACGACGTTGTCGGCCGCCGACTGTAGCGCCTCCAGACCGCTGTCGCCGCGGTCTTCGACCATGATCTTGAAGCCGCCGGCCGTTCCCAATCCGTCGATGGGGGGCGCGCTGAAGACGTTGACCAGCCCCTCCTCGATCTTTCCAGCCAGGTCGGCCTGCAGCCGGCTGGCAATCACGCCGTCGGAAAGCCCCTGGGCAACGCGGGAATGGAAGTCGTCGAGCATCAGGTACATGGCGCCGAAGTTGGGAGCGTTCGCGTTCAGCAGAATCGACTGCCCCGCGATCGACACCGTGTGCTTGACGCCCGGGGTGTTGCCGGCGATCTCTTCGATCCGCTGCATGACTTTCTGCGTCCGCTGGACCGAGGCCGAATCGGGAAGCTGGACGTTCACGAGCAGATAGCCCTTGTCCTGCGACGGAATAAATCCCTTCGGCGTCGCCTGGAAGCTGCCGTACGTCAAAAACAGGAGTCCGCCGTAAACCAAGAGCACGATGACGCTGACGCGGAGCAATCCACCGACGGCCCGCGTATAGACCGCGGCCGTGCTGTCGAAGGCTCGGTTGAAGGCGCGGAATGCGCGGGCGAGGATCTGGTTGGCCGGCCGCCCGATCAGTGTGCCCACCACAATTCCCGCTCCGATGGTCAAGGCGAGCGGAAACCAGTTGTCCGACAGGTCGCCCCAACTCATCCGCGTCGCCAGGTCCCAGCCGGCGAGCCCACCGATCAACGGGAAGCCGAACCACGGCAAGGGCAGGGCCGTTTGCTTGTCCTGCGTGCGCAACAATAAGGCGGTGAGGGCCGGGCTGAGGGTCAGCGAATTGAACGCCGAGATCGCGGTCGAGACCGCAATCGTCAGCGCGAACTGGCGGAAGAACTGCCCCATGATTCCCGTGATGAACGTGCACGGGATGAACACGGCCGACAGCACCAAGCCGACGGCGATGACCGGGCCCGAGACCATCTCCATCGCCCGGATCGTCGCCTCGCGCGGCGGCAAGCCGTGCTCGATCTGCCGCTCGACGGCCTCGACGACGACGATCGCGTCGTCGACCACGATGCCGATCGCCAGCACCAGCCCGAAGAGCGTCAGGTTATTGAGGCTGAATCCCATCGCGGCCATGACGGCAAACGTGCCGATGATCGCCACGGGGACCGCGACCAGTGGAATGATCGCCGACCGCCAGTTCTGCAGAAACAACAGCACGACGACGGCGACGAGAATCACCGCGTCGCGGAGGGTGATAAAAACTTCTCGAATCGATTCACTGATGAACGGGGCCGTGTCGTAGACAATCGCGTAATCGAGCCCTGCCGGGAAACGCGCCTTCAACTCCTGCATCTTGCTTTTCACGGCCTTCGACACGTCGAGGGCGTTCGAGCCAGGGAGCTGGTAGATCGACAAAGCGACCGACGATTTCCCGTCGAGGTTGCACGTCTGGTCGTAGGCGAGGGCCCCCAGTTCGATCTGGGCCACGTCTCGCACGCGCACGAGCGCGCCGTTGGCGTCGGTCTTAAGGATCATGTCGGCAAACTGCTCGACGTCGACCAGCCGGCCCATCGTGCTGATCGTCAGCTGGGTGACCTGGCCCGGAGCGACCGGCGCCTGGCCGATCTGTCCGGCCGCGACCTGGGTGTTCTGCTGTTGGATGGCGGTGACGATGTCGTTGGCCGTGAGATTGCGGTACGCCATCTTCCGCGGGTCGAGCCACAGCCGCATGCTGTAATCGCGCTGCCCGACGTACGTGATGTCGCCCACGCCCGCCAGCCGCGACAACTCGCCGCACAGCTGAATCGTGGCGTAGTTGCTCAGGTAAAGGTTGTCGCGCGTGTTGTCGGGCGAAAACAGGTTGACGATCATCAGCACGCTGGGGGACTTCTTTTTCACCGACACGCCGCGCCGCTTCACCAGGTCAGGCAGCACCGGATCGGCAAGCGACTCGCGGTTTTCCACGAGCACCTGGGCCATGTTCAAATCGACGCCGTTCTTGAAGGTGACGGTGAGCGTGTAGGTGCCGTCGTTGGTGCACCGCGACGACATGTAGAGCATGTTCTCGACGCCGTTGACCTGCTGCTCGATTGGAGCGGCGACGGTGTCGGCCACGACCTGGGCGTTCGCGCCCGGATAAACGGCCGAGACCTCGACGGTCGGCGGCGTGATCTCGGGGTACTGAGCAATCGGCAAGGTCAAGAGCGCGATCCCGCCGGCCAGCGTGATGATGATCGACAGCACGCTGGCGAAGATCGGCCGATTGATAAAAAACGTCGAAAACACGCGCTACTCCCGGATCAGCCGACGAGTTGCTCGGCGTCGGACTCCTCGTCGCCCGGAACGACGGCCTCGAGGTTCGGTTCTTGGGGGCCCACGTTGGATGAATGGGGCGCCGGCGCGCCGTTCCCTCCGGTCAGATGGCCGTTGGAACCGTGCTCATCCGCGCCCGTTCGCATCCGTCGCTCCATGGGCCGACGGGCCGCGATCAATCGCGACCAGCTTTGGGCAACGCTCGAACGGATCGGTTTGAGCGACACGATCGCCAACGACAGACGGTTGAGACGCTGCATCACCACAGTCCGGAAGAGATGGACGTCCCCCAGCCAATCGATGCTGTAGAAGAAGACCGGCGTAAGCAGCAGTCCGAACAGCGTCACGCCGAGCATGCCGCTGAATACGGCCGTCCCCAGCGTCTGCCGCATTTCGGCTCCGGCTCCCCGCGAAACAATCAACGGCAAAACGCCGAGAATGAACGCCAGCGAAGTCATCACGATCGGTCGCAGTCGCAGTTTGCACGCTTCGAGAGTCGCGGCCCGCCGGTCGGCGCCGGATCGCCGCATTACTTTGGCGAATTCGACGATCAGGATCGCGTTCTTGCTGGCAAGGCCCACCAGTACGACAAAGCCGATCCGCGTGAAGATGTTCACGTCCATCGCCGCGATATTGACGCCGATGATCGCGCTCAACAGGCACATTGGAACCACGAGAATCACGGCCAAGGGGAGCGACCAGCTCTCGTATTGGGCCGCCAGCACCAGAAACACCATCACGACGGCGAACCCGAAGATCAGCATGGCGGTGTCGCCGGCGATGACTTCCAGATACGACATGTCGCTCCATTCGAACGCCATGTTCCTGGAAAGCTCGCGGTTCGCCGTGCTCGCCAATAGGTCGATGGCCTGACCGGAGCTCATTCCGGGTCCGGCGACGCCGTTGATCGAGGCGGCCGGATACATGTTGTATCGCGTCAAAAGCAGCGGACCGTTGATCTCGCGGATGCTGGCCAGCGAGCCAATCGGAACCATCATCCCCTGGTTGCTGCGGACCGCCATCGGAATGAGATCCTCGACCTGGTCGCGGAAATCCTTGTCGGCTTGCACGTTGA
The DNA here is from genome assembly GCA_035623955.1 of Planctomycetaceae bacterium. Lineage (GTDB taxonomy): Bacteria > Planctomycetota > Planctomycetia > Planctomycetales > Planctomycetaceae > DASPSM01. Next base: position 4,594 of record DASPSM010000104.1, on the reverse strand, counting down.
CCTGCCAGGTGCGGCCGAAGAGGTTGAAGTCGTTGACGTAGAGTGAGCCCACGAAAATCGACAGCGTGTCGGCAAAGCTTTGCAGGCTGACTCCCTTTGCCATGCACTCGCGCGGATCGGGTTCGACGAAGATCTGAGGCACGTTGGCCCGAAAGACCGACGCCAGCCCGAACAGCTTCCCGGTCGCGCTGCCGGCCTTGACCAGGTTCTCGGTTTCCTCCTGAAGTGCCTTGGGCCCGAGGTCGCCGCGATCCTCGACCATCATGGTGAAGCCGCCGGCGCGACCGGCCCCTCGAACCGGGGGTGGCCCGAACACGAAAATCTGTGCCTCCTGGATCTCAGAGGCTCCCTTGCGGATCTGGGCAGCGATCGAATCGGCCGATTTGTCGTCGGTCCGGCGATCGGCGTAGTCTTCGAGATTGACGAACGCCGATCCGAAATTCGATCCGAAGGCGTTGAGCACGAACGACTGGCCGCAGACGCCCGTCACGTGCTTGACGCCGGGGACTTTCCGCGCGACTTCGACGAGCCGCGCCATGACTTCCTCGGTTCTCTCTTTCGAGGCGGCGTCGGGAAGCTGCACGCTGCAAATCAGGTACCCCATGTCTTGCAGCGGAATGAAGCCCTTCGGCGTCGCGCCAATGCTCCAATAGGTCACACCCAAGAGGCCCGCGTAGACGAGCAGGACGATCGCGCTCATCCGCACGAGATTGCCGACGATTCCCGTATAGAACCGCGTTGTCCATGCAAACGCGCGATTGAACAGATCGAAAAAGCCGCGCAACAAGCGGTTGAGCACCGCGCCGATATACCAGCCCGCGAATCCGCAAACGGCCGCCGCGGCAAACTTCACGGTCGCCGGCAGCGCGTTCAGGGCGGTCGGCACCAGGGCCGCCGGCAGCCATTCATTAATCCAACTCACCAGATAAGGCTCGACCCGCGGCACCGACCAGGCACTCAGATAGAACCAGCCCCAAAGGCCAGTCCCGACGACATAGGCCAGACGCGGCAGCGGAGGCGCGGTCTCTTTGTCGTGCGACCGCAACAGCACGGCCGTCAACGCCGGGCTCAGTGTGAGCGAATTGAAAGCCGAGATTACCGTCGAAACCGAAATCGTCACCGCGAACTGCCGGAAGAAGGCGCCGGTGATCCCCGTCACAAATGCACACGGGATGAATACCGCGGAGAGCACCAGGCCCACCGCGATCACCGGGCCCGAAACCTGGTCCATCGCGCGAATCGTGGCATCGCGCGGCGACAGCCCGTTTTCGATATGGTGCTCCACCGCCTCGACGACGACGATCGCATCGTCGACGACAATCCCGATGGCGAGCACCAAACCGAACAGCGTCAGGTTGTTCAGACTGAATCCGAACAACAGCATTGCCGCAAACGTGCCGACGATCGCCACCGGGACCGCCACCAGCGGGATCAGCGAGGAGCGCCAATTCTGCAGGAAGAGCAGCACCACGACGGCGACCAGGATGATCGCGTCGCGGAGTGTTTTTACGACCTCGCGAATCGACTCGCGGGTGTAGGGAGTCGTATCGAAGCCGATCTCGTAGGTCAGGCCTTCAGGAAAGCTCTTCTTGAGTTCTTCCATTTTCGCAATCACGCGGTCATGGGTGTCGAGCGCGTTGGCGTCGGGCATCTGGAAGATGGCCAGAAAGATCGTCTCCTTGCCGTCGAGGCGCGTGCTGACGTCCTCGTTCTTCGCCCCCAGTTCGACGCGGGCGACGTCCTTGAGCCGCGTGAGAGCGCCGCCGGGGCCGCGCTTGAGGACGATGTTGCCGAACTGCTCGGCGGTGGTCAGTCGGCCCAGCGTCGAGAGCGTGACCTGCGTCTCCTGACCGTTCAGCGCGGGCTGCTGACCGATGGCGCCGGTGGCCACGGGAGCGTTTTGTTCGCGCAGAGCGTTGGCGACGTCGGAGGCTGCCAAACCTCGCGAGGCCATCTTGTGCGGATCGACCCAGATCCGCATCGAGTAGTCGCGCTGGCCAAACAAGAAGATGTCGCCCACGCCCGGCACGCGCGCCAGCTCGTCCTTGACTTGCAGCACGGCATAGTTGCTGACGAACAGCTGGTCGTGGCGCCCGTCGGGCGAGAGAATCGCAATGCCGCAAAGGATGTCCGGCGACCGCTTGATTGTGGTCACGCCGGTCTGCTTGATGACGTCGGGTAGTAGCGGCACGGCCAGGCTGACGCGGTTTTGCACCAGCACCTGCGCCATGTTGAGATTGAACCCGGGACGGAAGGTGACCGTGAGGTTATACGACCCGTCGTTGGCGCACTGGGAAGACATGTACATCATTCCCTCGACGCCGTTGACTTGCTGCTCGATCGGCGCGGCGATCGCCTCGGCCACGTCTTTGGCGCTCGCGCCGGGGTAGGTGCACGTCACCTGCACGGTGGGGGGCGTGACTGGGGGAAATTGCGCCAACCCCAAATTGAACACCGAGACCCCGCCGGCCAGCGTGATCACGATCGACAACACGGCAGCGAAGATCGGCCGATTGATGAAAAACCGCGAGATCACCGGCTCACTCTGGCTGAATCTCTGGGGATGACGCAGGCGGCTCGTCCGCCCGTCGTCGCTCGTGCGCTCTCACAAAACGCGTCAGACACACTGGCAGACCAGCCACTGCGACCGACGCCAGCGACCAAGCCGCGAGGTCGTAATCATTTTCCGGCTGACAGCCCCGGTTGCGGGGCCGCCGTCACGCTTAGCGCCCCGGGTCGACTGGGCATTTCGGCCAGCTTGGGTTCGACTTTTATGCCCGGCTGCACGCGCTGCAGCCCGATCACCACGACCCGATCGTCCTTGGAAAGTCCCTCTTCGATCACACGCAGTCCGCCGTACATCCGTCCGACTTTCACCGGTCGATAGACGATTTCGTTCTTTTCGTTGACGACATAGACGAACTTCTGCCCCTGGTCGCTTCCCATCGCCTGCTCAGAAACCAGGATCGTGCGATGTGGCGCGCCGAGCGGCAGATGGCAGCGGACGAACAGACCGGGGGTCAGCATCCCGTCGGGGTTCTCGATGCTGGCTCGCAGCCGCAACGTGCCCGTGCCGGGATCCACTCGATTGTCCATGAAGTTCACGCTTCCCTGGCGGGGGAAGTTGGGCTCGTCGGCCAGGCCGACGGAAATAGGATATGCGGTCTCTTGCACGTTCTTCATATGGCCGTTTTGAATCTCGCGCCGCACCAATAGCAGCGTCCGCTCGTCGACGTCGAAGTAGACGTACATCGGGTCGACCGAGACGATCGTCGTCAGCAACGTGCCCCCGTTTTGACCCGACTGAACCACGTTGCCCTCGGTGACCTCGAAACGGCTGACTCGCCCGGTGATGGGAGCTTCGATCCGCGTGAAATCGAGGTCCAGCTGCTTCGACTCGAGATCGGCCTTGTCGGCCATCAGCGTGGCCTGAATGCTGTCTCGATCGGCAAGGGCCTTGTCGAGATCCTCTTGAGTCGCCGCACCGCGCGACCGCAGCTTTTCAATGCGGCCATAAAGCGCGCCGTTGTGCTTCAGTTGTGCCTCGTCCTGAGCCACCTTGGACTTGGCCTGGTTGACGAGCGCCTGGTAAGGGCGCGGGTCGATTTGAAACAGCAGGTTTCCCTTTTTGACCAGCGCTCCTTCGGTGAAGTTCACACTCTGCAAGTAACCCCACACGCGCGCTCTCACGTCGACGCTTTTTACGGCCGCAGTCTGGCCGGTGAACTCCGCGTAGTCGGCAAGTTCTTGTTCCAGCGGATGGCTGACCGTCACCGCGGGAGGCCCCATCGGCGGAGGCTGAGCCGGCGCCCGCGAGCAGCCGGCGATCAACGCACAACCGCACAGCGCGGCCAGCAAACCCGCGACCCCGTGCGCCCGCACGGTTAACCTGGGCGCGATTTCGCCGGTTCGATGTCTGGAAGAGTGTGCACTCACAAACAGAGGCCTCATGTCAGACTTTCAAGCAATTCCAGAGCGCGAGGATTGTAGTAACGGCGGATTGCCTCGTCTTTGACGCCCATCCCTCGCAGCGAAAACCAAACGACCTGCTCGACCAGGCTCCTGCGAGACATTCCGTACTCCACAACCGCCCGCGGAGGGAGCATGACGATCATCGCCATGCAACCGATATGTTGAGTGAGCCAACCGGCCAGTTCAGGACAAACGGGTTTGGCAGACGCATCGCCGGCCGCAACCGCTGCTTGCAAGCATTCGTTGATTTTCGGCACCCATTCGGTCGTCACGCGGCGCAGCAAAAGCCGCGCGAATTCGCCATCTTGCGCCAGGCTTCGGAGCATCAACCGGGTTTGGATCGCCGGCTCGTCCTCCGCGGTCGTCCAACCTTCGATCAGCAGGTGGGTCAAAAAATGCACGAGCAGCACCAGCGTCGAGACCGACGGTTCGAGCTGCTTGATCCGTTCCAGCCGCCCCAGGTCCTGTTCATTCAGCGATAGCTTCATCGCCGAAAACAGGGCTTCCTTGTTGGGAAAATGCTTGAACAGCAGCGCTTCTGACACTCCGGCCGCATCGGCGAGTTCGCGCGTGGTGGTGCCGTCAAATCCCTTTTCCGCAAAGACTCGCCGCACGGCGCGCA
>DASPSM010000101.1:0-4529 GCA_035623955.1 Planctomycetaceae bacterium | reverse complement strand
GTTCGGCCAATCCATTGGATCGGCGTAGCACGCGTCGCCCCCGGGCTTCGCGCTCGCGCCGTTTTGAGCCGGCGCCGGTCTCGGCGCTGCCAAGAAAGTCGCCGCGATGAGGGCCGCAAGCGCCGACAGCGGTCGCAAGGGAAAATATCGCTTCATCGAAGGTGCTCGCTCGGATGGAGAGACTGGCAGGATAGCGCGACCAGAGCCATCGGCCCGTTCAGTCGTCGCGAAAGGGCCGTGCTCGGCAGGGGCGTTCTAAGAAAGATCGCGGGTGCCACGACCCAGTCAGTTACCGTGTGACTGTCCGCGTTTTTCGCTAACTCCAGCGCCAAGGATATACGATGGCGCGCGCACGGACAAGGAATCGCGCAGGTTGTCGAAACGCCCCAGACAGCCCTCTAGCGCTGGTTTTATTGACACTTGCGCGGCAACAACGAATGGCGGGGAGCAGCGCGTTCGGATCTTCACGGCGAACCGCACCGGGTCCAGGCGCACGCCCCTGGCTAATCGGCGGCGACCGGGGGTGGCTCAGTTTCGACGTCGTACCACTTCATCGCGCGGTCCATCGGCTCGATCCGCAGCACGACATGACCGTTTTGAAAGATTCGCACCGTCCCCGTCGATTCGGAGACGGCGATCGCGATGCAACGCGCTGCCTTCGAAATGGCCGCTGCCGCCCAGTGACGCGAGCCCAGCCCCTTGGAGAGCGTCAGTCCTTCCGCCGGCGCGTCGATGTTGCGGCCGGCTGCACAGACAATTCCGTCGGAGGAGATCACGAACGCGCCATCGAGCTGGGCTATTTCCTTCATGCTCTCACGCACGCGCGGATTGCGGATCATTCGCTCTTTTTTGTTGTAGCCGCGAAAGGGGTCGTGGACCTGCTCGTGCGACATCTGCATCACCCTTCGATGATTGCCGACGACGAATAGCGTGCCGACCGGTTTGCCCTCGCGCCCCTCGCGACCGATCTCCACCGCGAGGTCGACCACCAGGCGAAGCGTCTCGAGTGGAACGGTCGTTTCTAGTCGCCGCAAGTCGCGCGCGGTCAACTTGGCGAGGTGCTCGGAAAGGCTGACAAGACTGATCGAATCGATGACCGATCGTTCGTACACCGGATAAATGGCGACGATGCGATCGCCCGGTTGCAGGAGGTCGTCGGCGATCGCCTCGAGCAATGCCTGGCTCAGCTGCAGCTGACGCGTCTGGGGTTCGTGCAGGAGTGGAACGAGGTCGATCTCGTCTTCGTTGGCGGCCTTCTGCACTTCGAGCTTGTCGCTGGCGACGATGAGGCGGACCTTGCGGAGATACTGCTTGATCGCGGCAAAATCGAAGGGAACTTCGGCGAGGATCACCAACGCCTGAGCATCGTTCTCGACGGCGATGCGTCGCGCGGAGATCAGCAGACTGCGCATCTGCTGGGAGATTTCGACTCGCTTCCGCAGGCCGTCCGTCATGCCGTTCCCCGCCCGACTCCCCGGGCGTTCGCGAGGTGTTTGAAGAGTTCGCGGGCCTCCGCCCAACCGATCACCATGGACGATTCGATTTATTTATAGCGGGTCGTGCAAGGGGCGCGGCGACGCTCCGACTTATCGCAGCCATCCTTTCCAGTGAGTCGTCGCCGCGATCATGCCGCTCCCTTCCATGATGCCCGTTTCCGTGCGCGAGCAAGTCAGCTCTCGGGATGTCACCAGTCCGCGCTCCAGGTCGAACTTGATCGTTCCTTCCGGCGTGCGCTGCACCAACTGGGCGCGAATCTGTGGATCCTCGGCGGGGGGGATTTCCACGGTAAAAAGGCGGATCGTCGCCACATTCCCATCGACCGATTCCAGTATGTAGCGCCGACGCAGCGTGATCTTTTGGTTCAGGCCACGTCCAACTGACACTTTGACTTTGATGTCATCGGACCATTCGTCGCCGACATGCAAAGGCTTCTCCGGCAAGAGGTCCAAAAAACTCTCGCTCGGATCCGTCGACGGGTCCGGCTTGCCTCCCGTGAGCGATAAAACCTTTCCTTGCGGGCTGAAGCGAACGATTCCGCGCGGGCCGATGGACTCCTGCACTTTCTGAAACTCGCCCGTGGCCTGATCTTTCTTGTTGGAGTCGAAGACGATGGGCGTGCCGCCGTTGAAGGCGTAGCTGAGCCGGACGTTGTCGATGAACAGTTGGACGATCGCCGATCCGTCCGCCGCGACGGAAACGACATGAAAGTGCCGCTCGACTGTCGATTGGCTGGTCGTCGTTTGTGCGGCCGGCCCCCTCTGCACGACGATCTGGGCATCGACCGAAAGGGGCATACGGACGTCTTCGTTCGCGCGAAACTTGTAAATCAGCCGATATTCGGCCGACTTGCGCGGCTGCGGCCGAACGGCAGCGATGGGCTGTCGCGCGGCTGCGGCGTCGGACGGCGCGGACGCGCCTGCCGGTGCTGGCGAAGCAGTCGCGTCGGCAACCGCGGAGTGCGCAGGGGGTCTAATCGACGCGAGAAACGCTGCTGCGAACGTGGCGGCAGCGCGTAAGCGCAGGGAGCGCTTTGGACGAGGCCGAACAAACGACGAAATCCGCATGGGCGAGGGTTCCCTGCGAAGAAGAAAGTCAGAAGAGTGTTTTGTTTGATCGCAGGACGGAATCCGGCAGCGAATCGCAGCCGGACGTCTTATTGAGTCGAGAGCGCCTGTCGGCCGCGGAGCCGACAAGGGGGGCGGAGTCTATCAGGCAACTGGAAATAGCGGGAGGCCAGTTTTCAGGGAAAGTTGCGGAGTCTGGGCAGATAGCGCCGACCAGAACAAAAAACCCGCCCCGGGATTGCTCTCGAGGCGGGTTGGCGGATTCGCGGGAATCCGAATTCGCAACAGCAATCGCGTCAGTCGCCCCCCGGCGATCCTGCGCGTCTTGGGATCCACCTCATTTTTTCAGTACAGGCAACCAGGCCTACCTTCGGATCAACGGACGCGGGCTTTGAACGTCACAAAACCGCGCGCTTTGCCCGGAAGCGCTTCGTTGAGCTTCCAGCTCAGAATCACGCTTCCCTCGCCATTGTCAGTAGCACCGAAGATCGCCGGGCGGCTAGAAACGCCTGTCTCGCCCACGTAGTCGAGCCGAGGTGTCAGGTTGTCGACGATGGTCACATCGGTCAGTGGCAGATCGCCCGCGTTCTCGTACTCGATGCGGAAGGTGACGAACTCACCCGGTAAAGCGGTCTGGCGGTCCGCGAGTTTGACAATCTCGATGCGGCCCGGCTTGCGGCGATCGTCGATCCCGACGATCTCGCTCGGAGCATACTTGATCGTCACTTCTTGGGCGCCTGCGACGGTCGCACGGATCATCGGGTATTCATTGCGGCTCCAGGCGATCGCGTTTTGCCGCATCCTGGCGATCTTGGCCCGCAAGGCTTGCCGCATCTCCGGCGCTTTGAGATTCTGGACGTCTTCGATCGTCCCGGCGAGATCAAGGTTCTGGCTCAAGAGAGTCGCCTGATGGGCGGCGGCTTCACGCTGCTGGTTTTCAAATCCATCCGCCCGCGAGCGTGTTCGTACGCTCTCCAGTGGCATTCGTTGCTCGTGGTCGCTGATGACCGCGCGGTTTTTGAGGCCCTCGCCCCGCCGCAGATCGACGGCAGCGAGCGAACCGGTGACAGTGATTCCCGCTTCGATGCCGCTTGTCGTCCCCACGTTGCCGAAGCGCGGCGAATAGATGGCCACGCGATTGGTGGGGACAATGTGGGGTCGTCCCTTGGAATCACGATATTCGGCCACCGCATCCTCGGTATCGAGACCTTCGCGGTGCGAAGGAGTTTCATGCACTGGCGATGCCCGGTCGCCGCCATCCAAGAGGTATTCGTCGGGATAGATTTCCCAGGGCGGCAAAGCGGGCTCCAATAATCCGACAGGCCGCGGACTCGTGGGACGCCCCAGCCCTCGGCGCTGGGCCAGACCCAGCGCGATTTCTTGCTCGGTCTCGGAACGCGGAACCGCCGGGGTGAAGATCGTCGCCTTATCGACGAGCACCGTCCGACCAACGTCGGCGGCACTCGGCTTTGCCGGGTGCTGCTCGATCTGCAGAGGAGCGGGCGGCATGAAGAATCCGTCGTCCGGATGCCCTTCGTCCGGGATTCGGCCACCCAGTCGCAAGAGAATCATGGGACGCCCGAGGCGATCGGCCTCGATCAGCAGGTTGCGATCGGGCGGCAAAACGCGGTTGAGCAAGGCTGGCGCCAGGTCGCCCGTGACGGCAAGCTGCGGCTGCTCGAGGTACACGACCTTCGTGACCATTCCGCCGTCGATGGCCTTTTGGATTTCGTCGGTGGTGATTGCAATCGGAACAGGGAAGTCGTATTCGCGACCCGGCGGAGGATGCAGGCGATCGAAGATCTCGATCGAGGGAAACAGTTCGACGCCGGGAAACTCGGGCATGCCGGCAATCTTTAGCCGGTATGCGCACCCGACGCCGATGCTGAACTGGGCTGGAGCGGCCAGCGTAACGCCGGTCTGCGGACCGCCGTTATAGACGGTGACCTGTCCCGAAGTCGGCAC
>DASPSM010000100.1:0-9450 GCA_035623955.1 Planctomycetaceae bacterium | reverse complement strand
CGCCTTCGTTTTCTGCTGGGCGGCGCTCGTGTACGGAACGTACTTCGTCACCGGCGGAAGCTTCGGCTTCAAATAGGCGCTCGAATTGCGCAACGCGCCGGTATCTGCGACGGGTCACGGGGAATGCTGGGCTGCCGGCGTGAGGGTCACGGTTGTCCGCATGGAAGGATTGAGGATATTGACCGGCACCCCGCTGCTCCAAAGAACGCGGAGCACGTCGACCGAATCGAGGCTGCCAATGCCGAAGTGTGTCACCGGTCTCTGAACGATTTGGGTCTGAGAGACGCCGTTGAACTTGAGGCACAGAGTCGATCCCCTCCCAAAAGGGGGAATCCGGGCCTCCGCCGAGCCCTTTGCTCCCACGGCATGTGCTTCGAGGCGGACGTCGATCCAGTTATTGGCGTTCCCCCCTTCATTGCGCAAAAGAGCGAGCCGTCCTGTGCTCTGGCCCGGCTCGGTTTTCACGAGAACCAGGTCGCTGTCGCCGTCTTGATCGAAGTCGCCGAAGTCGGCTGACGAAATCGTCCCGGCCGCGAGGAACGGTACCACTACTGCGGGCTCGAAATGACCTTCCGGACTTCCGTGGAAGCAGCGCACCGCATCCCGGTTCCAGGCGAGGAAGTCGGGGCAACCGTCGTTGTCAAAATCGAAAACCAGAACGTGATCAAACGCAAAATCGGAGACTGGTTCGACGCCGATGATGTCGACCCGGCCATGCTCGATTGTCGACGTCAGCAGCAGGACCGTCCCATGTGGAGTGCTGGCGAGCAGATCCCACGAACCGTTCGAGTCAGCATCCAGAACGGCCAGACTTGTCGCCGATCGGACGTCATTGTCTTTGACGACGAAACGTTGAGGGCGGAATCGGGCCAGGCCCCGCCCTTTGAAAAACCCGATGTCTGTCGGCGAACGGGAGGGAGCAGCCGGGCCGGGCGCAAGCAGATCGAAGTCGAGATCGTTGTCCCAATCGACCGCGACCAGCGAATTCGTGCCGACCTGTGCCTGCGCAAGCCCGGAGCGCGCAGTGATGTCGCGAAAGCCCATTTTGCCCTCGTTGTGCAACAGATGCAGCGAGGCCCCCACCGCATTCGGAACCGAACAGGCAACGACCAGGTCGTTTAGACCGTCGCCATCGACGTCGAGGGTCAACACGGAGACGACCCCGTTGAGCTTGTCCGCCGCTGGAATCGGAACCGTGTGCAGTGCACGCGCTTTCCCACCGGCCTTGGCGCGGCTTTCGAGCCCCAACAATCCAGCCGGCCCGAACAGCACAAAGCCATCATCGACCGAAAGGAAGTGGTTGTAGGCGTCGTGGGGCAAGTGCGTCGGGGCGACCGAGACCCACTGGTCGCCGCCGCCACGGCCGAAAATCTCGAAAGCCTCGCTGCGAAGAACTGCTAGCTCGAGTTTCCCATCCGAATTCAAAGCGACAAACTGCGCCTCGTACGCGTCCACGACGTTCGCGGCAGGGCCCGAAAGTCTGATCTCCTGAAATTGAACCGGATTTGCGATCGAGGGCAGTCGTCGGTCGACGTGATGCTTTTGGTAATACGGGTGGGAAAAATCGGACACGACGTGCCACAACAGGCCGCGGTCGATGCGCCGTCGATCTGCATCGCATTCCGGCAGGGCCCGAGCCATTTGATCGATGGCCGCGACAGTCGTGGCCACACTTTGCCAGTTCCCCGCGTGCGCGGCCGTCTTTGCTGCGCCAAACTGGAGATCGAGACGGCGGGCCAAGTCATCCCCACGATCAGCCAGGATTGGAGCCACCAGCTCGTAGACTCGGTTCAAGGCGTTTGCGATTTCGGCGTCCTTGCGGCGCGCTACGAGGCTTAGCCACTCGAGCTGCACGTAAAGATTGTCGGGCGCGAGCTCCTTGAGCCCTTTGAGGGTCCCTTCGCTCTCGGCGCGGTCGTGACCGGTTCCTGCACACTGGGCCTGGTATAACTCACACAACAAAACAGCATCGCCCGGCGCCGTTCCGGCGGCAATGTGCTGCTCGAAGATCCGCTCCTTGGAGTTGCCCCGCGCTTGGGCCAGCTTGGAGGCCAGGTAGCGACGCTCGGGAGATTTTGGCTCGAGCGACGATTCCAGATTCATCGACGTTTGAGCCCGCTCGACCGCTTCCTCATACGCGGTTGGATCGCGCTTCGAATCGAGGGCTTGCAAGGCCATCAGGCGTTCGATCGTCCAATTGCGGCCGAGCGGCTCGCGCGTTCCTGCAGTAGCCAGGGTCAACAGTGCCGGATCGGCTTGCTCGAACCGGCCGTTTTCGAGATCGGCGAGCGCCGTGTTCTTGAGTTGGATCAACTCCTCCGCTGATTTGGTGTCGAGTTGTTGCCTGGCCTTCACGGCGTCCTTGCCGATTTCTTCCGCCGTGCGGCCGCGACCAAACCAGAAAAACGCTGCCGCGGCGAGGCACAGCAGGATGCTAAGCGACCAGAAGACCTTTTGAGAGGGCGTCATTCGTCGTCAGCCGATGCAGAAGGGCAACCATCTCTCACCATAGTTGCGCATTTGAGGACAGTAAAGCAGCGATCCAACCGGCCTGCGAAGCGATGAGAAAGAGTACAAATCGAACGTCGGCGCGAGGCACTCGACCAGTGTCGCTGGCAGATTACTATCAGCCTGGTGTTGACGGCGAGAGTCGTTTTTTTTCTTCCGCTTTGGTTGCCAGGGCTCTTCGACCATTGCCGCGCTGGCCTCGCGCATGCTACCGTTTTGCCGACCCTTTCCCCATCTCATTAGAAAGGCGAGACCGAAATGGCGAAAAAGGGAAGTTTCAATTTGTCCCAGACCATCCGAGACTTCCAAAAGGCGCACCGAGGCGTATCGGCAAAGGATGCTTTGGCCGCGATCCAGAAGTCGCACCCCAGCCAGAAAATCAACGAGGGGACTTTCAAAGCCACCTTTTACAAGCTGTCCGGAGGGGGAACGCGCCGCGTGAGGCGGCGAAAGCCCGGACGCCTCGTCGGCGGTCACGGCTCCTCCGAACATATCATGCGAGCCGGCATCCAATTCATCCGCCTGGCAGGCGGCGTCGAGGAAGCCAGGGAATGGCTGGTCGGACTCGACGCCCTGCTGGAGACCGCGAAAGAGATCGACTAGCCCGTCGAAGAGCCGGGACCCACAACGAGGCTGGCTGACAGCTTCGTTGATATCGCCTCAACCGCGAGCTGTGACGGTGTCTCCCCAGCGCGGTCCTGAGCACAGGCTCCAAAGAACTCGCTTTGAAGCGCGATGTCGTACGCGGTTCGCCGTGTCTCGTCAGCGCCTCCGCTTCGCTTTAGTCGCAGCATCCGCTCGGCGCCATGATTCCAAGCCATGAAACGGCGCTCGAAGTCCCGGACCACGACGGCGTCGTCTCAGTTCTGCAGGACCGCTGCCAGGAGCCGGATTCCCGCGATTCAGCTGAGTCACCTCAGTGAAAGTCAGGACGACGCCTTCGAACTGGCTGTCGAGCATGCGATCGGGCGTGACGCGCCGAACCCACCAGCGCCCGTGCCGTGAACGGACCTCTTTGCTTTGCGGCGCGGGATGATGCGAAACCTGTTCTGCATCAGCGGGAAGCTGGTCATCGCTGAATTGGTGCTGTCGGAGAGCGGGCCGGCCTACGTCCGTCGCAATAAGGTCCAACAGTTGAACGGTCGCCGCGGTAAACCGGCGGATGCGAAGATGCGTGTCGAGGAAAACCGTGGCGATGTCGGTGCAGTTGAATAGCTTGGCCCATGGATCGAGCGCCAAATGCGCTCGCAGGACGCGAACTGGAAGGTGCGGGTCAGGGGAGAGCTCCCGCACGCGAAGCACCACGCCCGCGTTTGGCGAGAACGTGCTTTCATAACGTGGTTCCGCTCGTGCGGCCGCCTTATCCTGATGACGCTGTCGCACGCTCAGCACGTGAACTGAACAGGCGTAGGCGCTTGCGCCACATGGGCCGCGGACGGAAAATATCTTTTAAATGTGAGTCATAAAGCCGTGTTACTAGTGAATATTAACCTGCGGGCGGGGAGTTCACTTGCGATGTTGGGGGCCTTGTCCGAATAATACAAGTAATTTGCTGACCGCGTGAGTTCCACCCGCTATTCTGAAATTGGGTGATCCCGTGGCTGACGAACACAATCTCCTCTTCGGTACCCTGGCCCTGCAATGTGAACTGATCGACTCCGACCAATTTGCGGAGGCGTGTCGGGCATTGGCGATGAGCAAAGTCGGCTCGCTGGCAGCCCTTTTGCTCGATCGGGGGTGGATCGGCGCAGATGACCGTGCGCATCTGGATTACCTTGTCCAGCGCAAATTGGGCCGACCCAGCGACGATATGCGAGTTTCGGTGTCTTATCCGCCCAAGGAGCGGGGCTCAATCAGCACCGATGCCGCGGGTTTCCACTCGACGATCAACGAAGCGCCCCCCAGCCCGAACCCCTTGTCGATCGACAGCAATGTGCGCACGCGTCGGCGGCTCTCCGATCGCTTCGAATTATCGCGGATGCACGCCTCCGGCGGGATCGGTGAAATCTGGATCGCGCGGGACGCCGATTTGAATCGGGACGTGGCGATTAAACGACTGCAGCCGGGAAAATCTGATTCCGCCCTGAATCGCACGCGCTTTGTCCGCGAAGCCCGCATCACCGGCCAATTGGAACATCCGGGAGTCGTCCCGCTCTATGAACTCTGTATTGATGACGCGGGGCAACCCTATTACGCGATGCGGTTTCTCAATGGGCGGACCCTATTGGAAGCTATCGGAAACTATCACGATCGACGCCGCTCGGGCGAGGTAGCCTCGCGTGAGTTCCTCTCGCTGATCAATGCCTTCGTGGTCGTGTGCAAGACGGTAGCCTACGCGCATTCGAAGGGGGTCGTTCACCCGCGATCTGAAAAGCGAGAATATCCTCCTCGGAGAGTTCGGCGAGGTCGTCATTGTCGATTGGGGTCTTGCTAAGGTGATGCCGTCTGCCGCTCAAGGTATGCGGACGATTGTGGATGTTCCCGACCGGTTGGAGACCTCAAACCCTGCGGCGACGTTGTCGGGACACGTGCTGGGAACTCCCGCATATATGGCCCCCGAGCAGGCCGAAGGTCGGGTCGAGCTGATTGGCCCCCTCACTGATGTTTACGGCCTCGGCGCGATTCTGTACGAGATCCTCACGGGGCATCCGCCGTTTCAGGGATCCAACACGATCGAGATCCTGCAGAAGGTCTGTTACTCAGAGCCTTTGCCGCCGAGTCAAGTCACCTCGGGGGTTCCCTCGGACCTGGAGCGTATCTGTCTGCAAGGGTTGTCGAAACCACAAGCTCAGCGGCAGCGTTCCGCGGAAGAGGTGGCCAATTCCATCGAACAATGGATGGCGGATCTTGCCGAGCAGAAACGCGTGGAGGAGGAGCGAAGACGCGCGGAAGAACAGCGGGAGCGGTTCTTTGCCCTATCGCTGGACTTACTGGCGATCCTCGATGAGGAATTGCGCGCGACACAACTGAGTCCCGCCTGGCAGCGTCTGTTGGGAATCAGCGTCGACGAGCTGCGCTATCGACCCTTCACCGAGCTGATCGACTCTGAAGATCGCGAACTGATCATCGCCAAATTGAAGGACGTTGTGCGCACAAAACAATCGTCAAATTTTGAAGGGCGGTGCATCGCTATCGATGGCAGCCGCCGCTTCGTGCTGTGGAATGTCACCTGGATTCAAGACGAGCGATCTGCCTATGTCGTCGGCCGAGACGTGACCGATTTGAAGCGATCGGAACAGCACTTCCTGAGCCTGCTGGAATCGGCTCCCGACGCGTACGTAGTCGCGGACGCCGGCGGGCGGATCGTGCGTATCAATGCGCAGACCGAGAGGCTGTTTGGCTATACACGGGACGAGCTGCAGGGTCAGCCGGTCGAGGTCCTGATGGCTGAGCGCATTCGAGTCGAACATGTGGCGCTGCGAGAGGGGTACTGCAAGGCACCCACTCCCCGGCCGATGAATTGCGGCCGCTATCTCCTTGCACGGCGAAAGGATGGCCGTGAAGTTCGGGTTGAAATTGCCCTTAGTCCGGTGCATGCGGTGGACGGACTCCTGGTTATTGCCGCCATCCGGGAGCGTCGGCGGCCGACCGACTCGGTCGCCAGTAGTTAACGATTCTTTCGATCTAGAAGTCTGTGTCGATCAAATTCGGGGGGGTTATCTGCGAAATGCACTTCACGCTGGTGGTCCGCGCAGTGTGCGTTTCTGTCACACCACCCCAATGACAATGAACACATTCGCACATTGAATCCGAGGGACGCGCTGCTTCGGGAAGGAGCATTCGCGCCGGGGCGCAGCGTCCTGGAAGTTTTTGCGCAAGTTCGGGGGGAAAACCGCAAGTGGCACGCCGTGTGCGATGCCCAACGGCACACGATCGAGCAGTGATGTGACCGAAAGTCGACAATCGTCGAACGGCAATCGGAGGCGCATGCTCTCGAGATCGATTCGGCGCAAAGGGCCGAGGGCGATACGGATGGGTCTCCGATGCCGATCTTCACGTACGAAGCCGTGGACTCGTCAGCGCGAAACGTCGGCGGAAGGATCGCCGCCGATTCGCCGCGAGAGGCCCGCGAGAAGCTTCGCGCTCAGGGCTACCTGATCGAGACGATCCAGGAGAGCGAAACGCGCGCCGCCGGACGACAGCGGCTCTTCGAACGTCCGCGACGCTACGCCGCACAGGTCACCGGAATCATCCGGGATCTTTCGACATTGCTGGCCACCGGAATCAACCTCGCGGACGCCCTCGACACGCTCGTCGCTCAGTACCAAGGCAGGCTGCAGGCGTCGCTGTTGGGACTCCGAGAACGCGTGACGGGGGGCAGCAGCCTGTCACAGGCGATGGAAGACGAACCGACGATCTACGACGAACTGACGATTGAGATGGTGCGCGTCGGGGAGAACTCGGGGACTCTGGACAAGGTCTTGGACCGGCTGGCCGAATTTCGCGAGCGCTATCTGATGTTCAAGGACCGTGTCACGACGGCCTTGATTTACCCATCAATCGTGGTGGGGCTGGCCGTTGCCGTCTCCATTTTTCTGATGACCGTCGTGCTGCCCATGCTGCTGGAGAACCTGATTGCGTCGGGACAGAGGCTCCCGTGGCCCACGCGCGTGCTCAAAGGCATGAGCGACCTGGCAACGTCCCATGGCCTGCTGCTGTTCTTGATTTTCGGCACCGTCGTCGGGGGATTTGCGGGAGTCGCGCGGACGTCCTGGGGCCGGCGCCGCTGGCACAAAATCCTCTTCCGCGCGCCCCTTTTGGGCTCGCTGGTGCAGAAGCAGGAAATTGCCCGCGCCGCAATCGTGATCTCGACCCTCATGAAGAACGGAATCGTGTTTGTCGAGGCGGTCCGCATTGCCGGGCGAGTCTCGAAAAACGTCCTGCTCAAGGAGGCCCTGGAAGAGATACGAGAGCGGGTGCAGGCGGGCCGCGATATTGGAGACGCCCTGGTGGCAACTCACGTTTTTCCTCCGCTCGTGGCCCTGATCTTCAACGTCGGGCAGCAGACAGGCAAGCTGGAAGAGATGCTCGACAAGCTGGCGGAGGGATACGAGCGGCAAGTAGCAAGCGCGACGGCCCGCTTAACGGCGGCCGTCGAGCCGATTTTGATCGTCGTTCTCGCAGTGTTCGTCGGATTCATCGTCTTCGCGACGATTCTGCCGATAATGGAGGCTGGCAATGTCTTGTAAGCGTTCCTATTTCTGCCCGTTGAGGTCCTGTTCCAGAGTTCCTGTTTCGACTACGCGGCGCGCCTCTCACAGTCGGCACGTGATCGAAAGCGCGCGACTCGCCGATATCCGCTGGCACGCGCGGCGGAGCGCGTTTTCGCTCGTCGAGCTGATGGTGGTGATCGTGATCATGGGCCTGTTGGCAGGAGTCGCGACGATCAGCGTTCGGACCTACCTGATCCGCGGCAAGCAAAACGTCGCCCGGCTGGAGATCTCGAAGATCTGCCAGGCCATCGATACGTTTTATGGGCAGTTCGACCGCTATCCGACCCCGGACGAGGGGATTGCCATCCTGGCAACCAAGAGTGATGCCTTCCCCGACGGTCTCCTAAGCAAGCCGCCGATCGATCCGTGGGGCCACCCTTATGAATATCTGGTGCCCGGGCGTTCGGGTCCCTATGAAGTCATCTGTTATGGTGCCGACCACCGGGAGGGTGGAAGCGGAGCCGACGCCGACATTTCGAGCAGCGATCTCGGCCAGGATCGGTCCAAGTCCAACGCCCAATAGGTCTGGTCAGGTCATGCGTGCCACGATGTGTCGTAGGTCTGCCGGCTTCACGATGATCGAATTGCTGGTTGTGCTGGTGATCGTCGGATGCCTCACGGCCATTGCCGCCGTCCGGCTCAGTGGCACGGCACAATCAGCCAGGCTTACCTGGACCTACGACCGAGTTATCGCAGCCGATGCCTCGCTGCGTCAGCACGCGCTCAATTATTCTCAGCCCGGCCATCTGCGGTTCGTCTTGGGAACAGGTGAACTGTGGCGAACGTACGGCGACCGCAGGGATGCCAGTCCATTGGCCGACTTTGGGGCAATCACGGTCGTTCGATTCGTATCGCCGACCCGCGATCTGACGAGCGGGGAGGTCTGGGTCGACTACTCGGCACACGGAACGTCCGAGACGTTTGCGATCGAATTGAAGACCGCACGGCAGCGATCAATGTGGATGTTATTTGCGGGAGTGACGGGACAAGTCTTGCGGACCGAGGACGAGAAGGATGTCGAGAACGTTTTTCAAGCCATTCGGCCGGGCGGGCCTGACTCTCGTTGAAGTCATCGCCGGTCTGGCCCTGTTGGCCACCCTATTGGCCTCGATTCTCGTTTCATTCGGCGCCCATATTGCGCAAATCCGCGCGGCACGTGACCGGCTGGCAGCCGTGGATGCTGCCGACCGATTGCTGAAGGAGTGGACGTCGAAGGACGCTTTCCCCATGGTGGGAACAACTCAAGGCGTTCCCGGTTCGGATGTTTTGAGTTGGCGACTCGTCGCTAACGATTCTGGGGAAATTCGCCAGGCAGGTTGGGGATCGGTTCGATTGGAGGTGTTCCGGTCGGACAAAGGAATTACAGCAAAAGCCCTGGCATCGGTGGAGCTTCTCGTCTCAGGAAACGCCACTGCCTCCAAGTGAAAGCCCGCGAGTAGGCGCGAGATTTCTGATGTGCGAGCGAACGGCCAATCCGAGAATCAAGCGGGCTACGCCCGAAGGGTTAACACTGGTCGAGTTGTTGGCCGCGCTCGTCTTGTCGACGCTACTCATGGGGGCCGTGCTGGGAGTCCTGCGATCTTTGACTCGCAACCAAAAGGCGGCACTCCTGAATAGTCCGACTGAAGAATGGCAGTCCCGGCTGACCGGTCAGCTGGAATGGGACTTAGTGAACTCACGAAGCATCGCGGTGACCGCGGCCGGTTTTGAGCTGAGGGGATTCGCCGGG
>DASPSM010000098.1:0-6402 GCA_035623955.1 Planctomycetaceae bacterium | reverse complement strand
ACGACTTGTGCCAAAGCGCAAAAGGCGCCCTGGCTTTACCCTGATCGAGCTCTTAGTAGTGATCGCGATCATTGCGACCCTGATCGCTCTGCTGCTTCCGGCAGTGCAAGCGGCTCGGGAAGCCGCCCGCCGGAGCCAGTGCCGCAACAACCTGAAGCAGTTCGGCATCGCGCTGCACAATTATCACGACGTTGCCCGCATGTTTCCGCCGGCGGCGACGGTGTACGGCAACAGTTGGGCCTCGCTGGGTTTTCCGCTGCCCGGCAACGTCTACTCCCACACGATGGCCAGCGGTTTTCTGCTGTTGACCCCTTACGACGAGCAGACCGCCTTCGCCCACGCTTACCAGTGGAACCGAGCGGTCGATGCCCAGACCGTTTCGGCATCGACCAACGGCATTGGGCTGACTCCGACTGCCATGGAAGCAGCCTCGGCGAGCGGACTGTATCGCTGTCCGTCGGACACCTTCCCGGCGACCTTCCCAGGTCAGACGGCGGGACAGGGGATCTTCGACGTCCCGATCAACTACGCGCTCTCTCACGGCGTCAGCGACGTGATTTGCTGGAAGGAACAGAACGTTCCCGCCAAGGAACGCGGCGTATTCGGCATCAACTCGAATACGCGCATTCGTGACATCACTGACGGAACCAGCAGCACGATCGCCATTGGCGAAGCCGCGTTGTCCCCGTTTATTGCCACTCCGAAGTTCACGATTTGCCGTGGCCGGTACTGCCTGGCGGCGGCCTCGTTCCCCAACCCGGTTCCGCCCGCCATGTTGGCGTACGGTGTTCCCGCAATTGAAGCCGGACTGCCCCAACCGGTTTGGGTCCAGCCGCTGATCAACGCCAACTTGATCGACAACGACACCAACACCGCCCCAATTATTTCAATGCTGACGGCCAGTGGCGCGGCCTGCATGATGGAGCAACTCAACAAGAACCCGGTGACGGACACGTTCGTCTCCTTCGGCGGTCCTCCGGGCCCCGCGTTTGTGACCAGCACCTTCAACACGTGCACGAGCACCTGGGACGCAGGGGCTGGCCCGCCCGTGAGCCTTGACCTGACCGGTCAAGGAAATGACAGCGCCGGGCAACCGAACCCGGCTCCACTCGCGAACACGAACCCGACCGTCTCGAGCCTGTCCAACTATCGCAGCAATCATCCGAACGGTGGACTGTTCTTGCTGTGTGATGGCTCGGTGCAATTCCTCAACGACAGCATCGACATGTCGATCTACACCGGCCTCGCCACGATTCAGGGTGGCGAGACGGTTAACGGTGCTGTTGGCGAGCCGTAAGCGCTTCGCGGTTTGATTTGTGTCAGTAACGAGCAGGCTGCCAAAGAGGTTGGCAGCCTGCTTTTTTGCGGTTCCGATTGATCTACCGTCGAGCCAAACGCCGCAACCATACCCGCGAGCAACTGATTGGGTAGCGTGCAGTTGTTTCGCGGCCTGGGTGCACGCGCTATTGGCCAGCGTCCGCCTGAGGCGTGCCCAGCGCCTGGACGATGATGTCGGAAAACCAGGCCTCGCCTTGTTCGGCGCGCAACGAGAACTCGGGGGCGGTCGGCTCGGGAAGGACTGGAAGAGAGCCAACTGGTTTTTCGTCGAGCAACACCCACCACGAGTCCGGTTGGCGCTCGACGGCGAGCGTGTAGGGCTCAGCCGGATCATGCGGGAGTTGCAAGATGCCTGGCTCGATCTGACATCGCCCGGCATTGTCGGATCGACGGCCGATCGCGGCGGCGTTCTTCGAAAGCTGAGCGACGTAGCGCGGTCCGTCATCCACGGAAACGTCTCGCGCGAATTCAATTTCAGCCGTCGTTGCCCCGTTCAGTTGAACGACCACCGAGAGGCGGAAGCGGGAAAGAGCGACTCTCTTTTTGTCGGTCTTATTCGCCAGCGCGTGACTGATCAAGCCGCTGGTTCCCGACAGGACTCGGCCCCCCTCGGTATTGCGCTTCACGGTCCATGCGCCTGAGTGAGCGCGCCAGCCGCTCAGGCTGATCCCATCGAAAAGGTGTTGTCCCAGCCCGATGGGTACGAGCGGCCGCGACGATTTGGGCGCACCCGCCGGCCAATATTTCCAAACCGCCATGCCCAACCCGCAAGCGGCCGCCGTGCCTCCCACCGCAAGGCCCACGAATCGTCGCCGACTCATTCCGCGACGCGGGGCCGGCTGCAGCTGCGGCAGCAGCGACTGGTTGATGAGTTTCGATGGAGCCGGAGTCGGATCGATCGAGATGACCTGGGTCGGGTCCGTGGCCGACGACTTTTTCAGCGGGGGAACGGTCTTCGGGGTCGACGCCATTACGGAATCGATCTCCCGCAAGAGCGTCATGTAGTCGCCAATTCGGTCGTCGGGGTTCCGTCGCGTCATCCGACGAATCAGCTCGCAGCTCGCGGCCGAGATCTGCGGGAACTGCGCCCGCACGTCGATTGCGTCCGTCGACAGCTTTTGAGCCACGAGCGGTGCCAACTTCATCCCGGAAAAGGGCGGCTTACCGGTCATCATGTGGCAAGCGGTTGCGCCCAGCGCGTAGATATCGACGCGATGATCGAAGCTCTCATTGCCAAGTTGCTCGGGCGCCAAATAGTGCGGACTGCCGATCGCCGTGTTCATCGACGTCAGACGGGTTTGCACGTCGACGTCGCGCGCCAGGAACGCCAAACCGAAGTCGGTGATCTTCACCAACTTCAAGCCCTCGGGAAGATCGAAGCCCGCAGGGGGCTCGACCAGCAGTAAATTGGCCGGCTTGATGTCGCGGTGAATGATTTTTGCCGCGGCGGCATGAGACAGACCTGCCGCGGCTTGCCGCACCAGCCTCCAGGCGACCGCTTCAGGAAACGGACCGTGCAGGTCGACTTGCCGCTCGACGTCGAGGCCGTCAATCAGCTCCATCACAAAGTAAACACGTCCCGCATGTCGGCCGAAATCATAGGCCGCGACGATGTTCGGGTGCCGGAGCTGAGCGACCGCACGGGCTTCCTGCTCGAATCGCGCCAGCGCGGTCGAATCGTGCATTTGGGTGACGGGGACCGTCTTAATGGCGACAACCCGATCGAGGCTTTTCTGGCGCGCGCGAAACACGACGCCCATCCCGCCCCGGCCGATCCACTCCTTGATTTCATAGCCGGGCACGATCTCTTCGGGATGCAGCAGGGTGTCGACGATGTCGGCCTGCACGCCGTCGATCAGCCCTTGCTGCAACGCCAGTTCGCGGCCCGAAAGATTCGCAGCTTGCCCTTCGGCTTCCAACCGCCGACGCGCGTCATCGTTCAAAAATCGGAGCTGGCAAGCGATGGATAGGAAATCGCCCTGCGGCAATGACGTCGGCATCGACATGAGCTTGGTGACTTTAGCCCGGCTCTTCGCGCAATGTATCGAGCTGTTTGAGGATCGCTTTGATCGAAGGTCGATCGGAGAGAGAGTTGCCGACGTAGGCGAACCGCACGCGTCCTGCCTTGTCGAGGATATAAGTCGCCGGCTTGGCAAGGTCCTTGCGAATCCCCAGCGCGTCGACCCCCTTCAGCCCGATGTCGAGCACGACGGGAAAGGGCGTTGTGGTCACTCCGTCGCCCGAGCGGATGAAGGTCGCTTTGAGGAATTCATCGAGCCGCTGGGCGTGATCGGGCTTCGTGATCGGATAAACGACGAGCACTTCGCTGCCGCGCTGGCTGATTGCCGGGTAATTCGTAATCAGCCCCGATGTGTAGCTCGAGCAGTAGGGGCAGATCGAGCCGTTGTAGCCCCGCGTGAAGACCAGCACGAGGTTCTTCTTGCCGATCAGGTCCCGCGGCTTGATGGCCTTGCCGGCCTGGTCGACAAAAGACAGATCGAGCAAACCGTCCCCAGGCGCGGCGTTGGCAGTGACATCATCTTTGAAATGAATGTCCGCTGGGCCGATCAGATCGGCCGAGTCGGCGACACTCGGTCCGGAGCGGGCGCAACCGGCCAGGAGCGCGGCGACGATCACCGAAGTCGTTCCCAGGCGAGATCTGATGCTCGAGGCCTTGCTGATTGCGTTGAACATCTCGACAAGCTCCCGTTGCATCGTAGCAGACGACTGACGGTGGTTCCTCCAATACAAACAGAGCGTGACACGGACAGCGCGCCCCGGCGACGGTTTTCAGGCTTCGATGCGGCGTCTATGCCCTCGCTCACGCTTCGCGTCGGTCGATCGGTATTTCGTGTGCGCGATTCGGCGATAGCCAGCTGGAAACCTTAGCAACGGGACCGACTTTCACTGCCAAATCAGGGAAATCGGCACCCAACCTTGCGTGCGGGCTCTCCACGGCTTGCCACGGCTATGTTTGTGCAGACAATTGTTGGCAAGATGAGCGGACGGCGTCGAAATGACTGTCCGCCCATGTTCGAGAGCCACCGACGAGGCCGAGTACATGACGACAGATTTGACCGCTCCAGAGCAGAGCGTAAAGGATTGGCTATATGGCGCTGGGAAGGGGCTCATTGCCAGTATCCCGCTTGCCGGCAATCTCTGTGCGGAACTTTTCGCGCTAATGCTCAGCGCGCCCCTCCAGCAGCGGCAGGCCGAATGGCAACGGCGCGTCGCTGAAGTGCTCGTCGAGTTACAAACGAAACAAGGCGTCGATCTGGACAAACTGCGAAAGGATCCCCAGTTCACTGACGTTCTGATTCAGACGACAAGAATTGCGCTGACAACGGCTCAGGAGGAGAAGGTCCGGGCGCTACGAAATGCGATTTACAACGTAGGATTGCGACCCGGAGCGGACGAGTTTCGCGGCCTGTTTCTGTCCTGGGTTGACCGCTTGACCGAGTTGCACCTCAGAGTGTTAGCCGTGGTCGATCAACCGGACAGATACCGGGACCTCTTCGAGCTAGGGCCGAGGCACTCCGAGACTCCGACGCTGGACAACCTGATTCAACGCGCGATTCCTGTTCTTGCCGGCAAACGGCCGCTCTACGACCAGATTTGGAGCGAGCTGCAGGCGGCTGGCCTTCTGGCGGTCGGGGGCCTTCACGCGATGACAACCGGCCGCGGGTTCTTTGAGCAATCAAAAGCGTCCGAGCTCGGGCGAAATTTTCTCGCGTTCATCAAGTCGCCTATGGATTGAACTCACCTCGGCGGGAGGCCAGACAATGCCTGAATTGAACCAGCCTCGCAGATGCCCGTTTTGCAAACGCGAGGACGCGACCCTCGTGACTCGAACGACAAAAGGCGCGATCGTCCGGTGCCTGCAGTGCGGACAGTACTCGCTCTCACTCCCATTTGAGCTGATTTATCTGAGACCAGACGTGCGACCAGCCGAAATCGCGGACGGCCACTTGATTTCCGGCATGATTCGCAGACATTGGGACCGCCGCGAAAGTGAACGGGAAACGCCGCACTTCGGATGCGAGGCGGATTTCACGCGGTTCGCAGCCGACGCCCCGCGAAGGATACTGGACCGTGCGCGATGTTTGCTCGAGAATATCGAACGCGCAACCAAGCACTTGGGCGACGTTGTGTCTCTTTCCGAAACGGCACTCGTTCCGTTTTCGTTTGCGAAGAACTGGGAAGAAGTTTTTCAATTCGTCCGGTATCTCAAGAGTCGCGGGTGGCTTGAGGGCGAGCTCGCGACTGATGGCAGTTCGCTCGTCTGGCTAACCCCGGAAGGCTTCGAGGAACTGGAGGGTAGGCGGCGATCGAATCTCGAATCTGACCGTGCATTTGTCGCGATGTGGTTTCCCGAAGATGGCTCGCTAGACCGAGCATCACTCGATCGAGCTTGGCTCGAGGGCATCAAGCCTGCAATTGAGGGAGCCGGCTTTGTCCCAGTGCGAATCGACCTTGAGCAGCACAATGACGATATCAACGATCGTGTGAAGGCAGAGATCAGACGCGCTCGGTTCCTTGTTGCGGACTGCACCGGAAATCGTAACGGCGTCTATTTCGAGGCTGGGTTCGCGATGGGACTGGGAATTCCGGTGATTTGGCTATGCCGAAAGGATCACTTTGGGCAAGCCCACTTCGACACGAAACATTACAACCACACTCTTTGGGAACGGCCCGATCAAATTCGTGAGTCGCTTGAACTTCGAATTGCTGGCTCCGTGGGGCTCGGCCCCCGTGCGTCGAACAGCCGCTAGATCGGCTCGAATCTTCGGCACACTCTGACGGGTCACTTAGCAGCCAGTCTGCCCCGGGTCGTGCGGGGCGACGAGCGCCAACAGGCCGGCGGCGAACATGGTGGCCGCCAGTGCCAGGAGGCCCCAGGTATAGCCCGAACCTCGCGAGAGGTCGTTGATCTTGCCGATCGTACCGGGTCCGATTAGACCGCCAATATTTCCCATCGAATTGATCAGGGCGATCCCCCCTGCGGCCGCGACTCCGCTTAAGAACGAAGTGGGCAACGACCAAAAGACGGCGAGCATGCTCATG
>DASPSM010000083.1:0-8471 GCA_035623955.1 Planctomycetaceae bacterium | reverse complement strand
GTCAAACCTCATTGCACGGTGGCCGGCGTGCCCGCCCGCGTCGTCGGCAAATGCGAGCAGGAGCCGTCCCTGACCATGGACCATCGCCTCCCCTTGGACGCCGGCAGCGGCATCTAAGGCGGGCTGGTTTCAGCAGAATCTAAGATTCAGGCGGTTATTTTCGGGACGGGCCTGTTTAAACAGTGGACCCCTCGAGACTCGCCCCGTTAAGCCAGTTGACGCCCGGCTCCGGGGGGTCGGATTTCGTCTGTTTCCGGGTCCCCAACGAGTCGACGTAGTCGGCGTGTCCGGATTCGCTCTGCGGTCCAGCCCCTGAATTGACAACTCATCCTTTACAGAGAGACCAGTCGCATGGATTCGATCGATCGTCTTCTCAGCCGCCGCACGCTGCTGCGCGGTAGCCTGGCCTTGGGGGCCTCGGCGTTCTGGGTGCGCGGCGCATTCGCCGACGAACTATCGCGGACGCCCAGCTTGACGGAAGGGCCGTTCTATCCCCCCAAGCTGCCGCTCGATACCGACAACGACCTGCTCATTATCAACGATAACATCATGCCCGCGATCGGCGAGGTCACCCACTTGAGCGGCCGCGTCCTATCGCAAAGCGGCGAGCCGCTGCGAAACGCCGTCGTCGAAATCTGGCAATGCGACGGCAACGGAGTCTACATCGCCCAGGAGGACGCGGACGGCCGGGACTCGAACTTCCAGGGCTTCGGACGTTTTCTGACAGGGTCCAGCGGCGAATACTACTTCCGCACGATCAAGCCCGTGCCTTATCCGGGTCGCACGCCCCACATTCACGTGAAGGTCAAGAAGGGCGACCGCGAGTTGCTGACCACTCAGTTCTTCATCAACGGCTACTCGCAGAACCAGCGGGACGGCATCTTTCTCGGCATCCGTGATCCGCTCGATCGCGAGCTGGTGCTCGTCGATTTCAAGCCGATCCAGGAATCAAAAATCGGCGAGCTGTCGGCTCGCATGAACATCGTCATCGGCCGCACGCCGGAAGACTCCCCGGACCGACCACGCCGTCCCCGCGGCGACCGGTAACGAGCTTCAAACAGGGATCAGCCTCGCTTCCAGCCTTGCCGGCACACTTCAACCAACACCGCCTCTAATCGGAAAACATCATGCGTCACACGTTCACAATCCTCGTTCTGTCAGTTGTGCTCGGCGGGCTCCCAACCGTCTCAACCGCGCAGGAGCCGCGAGACCGTGGGGACGACGGCACACCCGCAACCCCTCCAGCGAAAGACAATGCCGCTGCCGTCGACGCGATTGTCGCGCGGCTGATGGCCTTCGATAAAAACAAGGACGGCAAGCTCACGCGCGAGGAGGTCGTCGACGAACGGCTGCTACGGCTATTCGATCTGGCCGACGCCAATAAAGACGGCGTCGTCACAAAGGAAGAGCTCATTGTCGTCGCCAAGAAAATAGTGGCCGGCGACGTGCCCAACGGCGGCCGCCGCCGCGGATTTGGCCCTCCGGGCGGCCCGGGCGGGTTTGGTCCCGGCGGCCCGGGCGGATTTGGCGGCCCTCCGCGGCCCGGTCAAATCCTGCCTCCGTTTCTGCAGGAAGAGCTGAGCCTGACGGCCGATCAAAAGAAGCAAGTCGCCCTCTTGCAAAAGGAAGTCGACGAGAAGCTTGATAAGCTGCTCACCGAGCAGCAACGGCAACAGTTGAAAGAGATGCGGCAGGGGTTCGGACGCGGCCCCGGCGGAGGTCCTGGCGGGCCCCCAGGCCGCAGAAGGCGCGGACCGGACGGCCCTCCGGGCGAGGAGAGGCCCTCCGATCGCGGCCCTGGCGGACCACCGCCCGACTCCGGTGCTCCCTAAGCGTCACGTCGAACACAACCAGCGCGCCGGTTGCCGCGTTCGACGCGGTTACTGCTCGTCGAGCGTGACTTGCTGTCCGTCGGCGCGTCCCCCCAGGGCGCGCCACGTCGACAGGTCGATCGAGTTGCCGATGGTGTGCCCCGAGCCGTCCATGAACAGCACGTTGACCAGTTGCGGATGGTAGCTGCGCGAAGTCGACGCGTAGCGCACGGGTTCGGTGCAGTTGTAGGCCTCGTCCTCGCGGCAGGAGCAATAGTCCCCATCCGGGGCCGAAAGCGGCGCGTCCCCCGTTTTTCCGGCAATCGGCGTGACCGAGTTGGGTGTGAAGGTCGTCGTGAAGCCGCTCTGATACAAGAGGCCGTCCATCCACTCGGTGTGGTCGAACAGGTTTTTAAACTGCCCCGCATCAAATGTCACAAGCGACGTCGGCGGGTTGGCGGGCGCGTCGTTGCCGTTGCGCACGAGCGGCATAAAAGCCTTCACTTCGGCGAACGCCAGCGTCTGGCTCAAGCCATCGGTGAACCAACTCGGAGTCGCTTTCGAGTTAGGATAGAACGCGCCGTCCCCTCCGACCTTCGTCACCGGATCGTAGTACTGCCAGGTCCCGCCGTTGTAGCCGTAATTCGTCGGCCACGTGGTGCCGTGCTGCTTGGCATTAATCTCGTCGGGGCAGATGTAGAGCGTCATTTCGTCAGGCAGGACGGGATTGCCGGAGACGTAATTGTTCTTGTTCGTTCCGGCCTTTGTGAACGCGTTGTTCTGTTCCACGTACGGAAGCAGCCGGATGAGCACGCCCCACAATCCGCCCGAAGTAGTCTTTTGGCTATTGAGACAAATGCTTGGTGGAAAGACGCGATTGGCGTCGAGATAGTTGTGCAGGGCCAGGCCGATCTGCTTGAGGTTGTTTCGGCACTGCGTGCGGCGGGCAGCCTCGCGGGCGGCCTGAACGGCCGGCAGCAACATAGCGATCAGAAGAGCGATGAGGGCGATCACGACCATCAGTTCGATAAGCGTCAACGCCGGGCGGCGGTGCTTGCAACCAGACATGACGAATGCCTCCTCAGAGATTTCCTCGCGACTCGGAACACGGTGGGCGAAAGGGAGCGTTCCCTTTCCGGGCTCCTGAGGCGCACGCTGGCAAGAAGAGGAGGCTGGCTCGCGGCCAAGAGCTATTTGAGACTGAGTCTCATTCGCAGCATAGACTAATTGGCTCGTTCGCCACTTGCAAGCCTGATTCAACAGATTTCCACAAAGTCCTTTCCAAAATCGACTTGTGCTCCACCGGCGGCGCGCGCAGCATCCCTGCTCTTATGGGAACAGGCGCCCGGGAATCGGCTGCCATCAGCGGTGGGCCAGCGGAGCGCCGTGCCCCTTACCGCTGATGTCAAAGCACAGGACGAAATCCTGCTCGCGCAAATAAAGCTTGCCGTCGAGAATCACCGGGTGGGACCAACTTGGGCGGTCGCCGCTCCCGGGAACTTTGAAAGAGCCGACCTCCTTGTAGCCCTTGGGCGAGGCGGTCGCCAACACCATCGTCCCATCGGCAAAGTGAATGTAGAGATGCCCGTCGGCCGCCGCCATCGCGGCCGAGCCACGCCCCGAGCCGCGCCTCTTCCACATGATTTTTCCGGTCATCATGTCGGCGCAGAAGGGAACTCCCGCGTCGTCCGTGTCGCCGTAGACATAATCGCCGACGAGGACCACGCCGCCGTGCTTATTCGCCATCCGCGGATCGAGCGGGTAGATCACCTTGATGCCAACCTCGCCGTTCGCCTTGGGGATCTGTCTGAAAAGGATGCCTCCGCGCTTGTAGCCGATCGAATAGAAAACGAGATCGTCGCGCACGATCGGCGTGGGAATGATCGCCGGCGTCTGGTCGACCGGGTACGACCACAGCAGCTTCCCGTCATCGGCCCGAACGCCAAGCGGGCCGCTGGCGGTCGTCTGCACATAGACCTTGGTCCCGCCCACCTCGGAAATCATGATGCACGAGTGGCCGGCCCCGCGGTCTTTCGGACGGACTGCCTTCCAGATCAGCGCTCCTGTTCTCTTGTCGAGAGCGACCATGGTGGCTTCTGACCCACCGGGCGTGCAGACCAGGCGATCGCCATCGATCAGCACCGATTCGCTGTAGCCCCAGCTGTCTCCCTTGCGCCCGCCGAGATCTTCCTTCAGGTTCTTTTTCCAACGTTGACTTCCGTGGGACACGTCGAAGCAGTAGAGGTCGCCGAACGGCGTCACAAAGTAGACCGCATCACCGTCGACCGTAGGCGTGCTGCGCGAGCTTTGCCACGTCGGCTGCCCGGCAGTCCACGGCTTGCCTGTCTTCCGGCTCCAGAGCCGCTTGCCGGTCTGGCGATCGAAGCAGATGGCGTACTCGTCCTTGTCCTTTTCACTCGAGGGGCCGTCGCCGAGCGTAAAGATGCGGTCGCCGGCGATTGCCAGGCTGGCATAACCGCGGCCGGCTCCTGGCACTTTCCACACGAGGGGTGGGCCGTCGGTCGGCCATTTTGTCAGCAGTCCCGTCTCTTTCGAGACCGCGGACCGGTCAGGACCGCGAAACGACGGCCAGTCGTGCCCAAAGGCGGCGACGGCGGGGACGACAAACAGCAGCAGGGAAAGTGTCAACGCGCGACGAACGAAAACAGCGGCGGACATCAGCACCCACTTCTTTCGTTTTTGGGCTCAGACCGTGAACGGCAGGACAATCGGGCAGGTCTCGACGGCAATCGCCAACTCGCGCGATATTGGCGAGCGCGGGAGGCGTGGACTCCACGCGTGCTAGTTTTATCTTAGTCACAGCGGCGGTCGTCGGGAAAGCCGCCCCGGCGTTACAATCCACTCGCGAGAACGTCTACTGCTGAAATTTGAAGGGTCGCGGCGACCCAATGCCCAGGTTCCTGGTCGAAGTGTCGTGCCCGATTCAACGCTGAAGGAGCCTGCCGCGATGACGTACGCGATCGAAACCCGCCGGCTCGAACCGCAGTGGATCGCCGTCGTCCATCGCCGGGCCGGGCTTGACCAACTCACGACGGTCATTCCACAAGCCTGTGGCGAATCTTGGAACCTGGTCAAAAAACACGGGATCAAAGCGGGTCGCAATATCGCCGTCTATCTCGACGGTGAGATCAACATCGAAGTCGGTCAGGAAGTTCTCCAGCCTTTCGCGAGCACCGGCGCTCTGTTTTGTTCCAAGACGCCGGGGGGCGAAGTCGCGACGACATCGCACATCGGGCCGTATCCTCGGCTGGGGGAGGCCCATCGAGCGATCGTCCAATGGGCCGCCGATCACAAGCGGACGTTGGCCGGCCCGAATTGGGAAATCTACGGCCATTGGACCGACGATGTGACGCAACTCCGAACGGACGTGTTTTACCTCCTAAGCAATTAACTAACGACTACCCAACGGAAGCTTCATGAATCGATTTCCCCCGGAGCGCCTGCACGAGTTCTGCCGGCGCGTGTTTGAATCGTTCGGCATTTCGCGGGCGCACGCGGACGAAGCGGCGAACATCCTGATCGTCGCCGACCTGCGCGGCATCGACACGCACGGCGTGGCCCGCATGAAGAGTTACGTCGATCTGATCGAATCGGGGCGCGTGAATCCCCGCCCCAACATCAAAGTCGTGCGCGACTCGCCCGCGGCCGCAACGGTGGACGGCGACGCCGGGCTGGGGATGACCGTCTCGATGCGGGCTAACGAGCTGGCAATGGAAAAAGCCGAGCGCGTCGGGGCAGGGTGGGTGGCCGTCTGTAACACGAATCACTTCGGCATCGCCGGGTACTATCCGCTCGAGGCGCTCAAGCGGGACTTGATTGGGTTCGCAATGACGAACACCACGAGCATCGTCGCGCCCCTTTGGGGAGCGCAGCGACGGTTGGGAACCAATCCCATGGCGGTCGCCTTTCCCGGCCTCGAAGAACCGCCGATTGTGATCGACATGGCGACGACCTCGGCCGCGTTCGGCAAAGTCGAAAACGCGATCCGCCGACAGGAACCGATCCCCGCCGGGTGGGCCATCGATGCCGCAGGAAGACCGACCATCAATCCCCAAGACGTTTATAACGGCGGTGCCCTCTTGCCGATGGGTTCCGACAAGGACCGCGGCGGCCACAAGGGCTATTGCCTCTCGGCGATGGTCGATCTTTTGTGCGGTCCGCTGTCGGGGGCGAACTGGGGGCCGTTCACGCCCCCGTTCATCATGCTAAAAGTCGTGCAAGAGCGGACGGTCGGGAAGGGGATTGGGCACTTTTTCGGCGCGCTGAACATCGCCGCCTTCGTCGATCCGATCGAATTCAAGCGTCAGGTGGACGACTGGATCCGCACGTTCCGCGCGACCAAGGCCGCCCCCGGGACCGACGGCCCGCTCATTCCGGGCGATCCGGAGCGCCTCGCCGAAGCCATTAACCG
The DNA here is from genome assembly GCA_035623955.1 of Planctomycetaceae bacterium. GTDB lineage: Bacteria > Planctomycetota > Planctomycetia > Planctomycetales > Planctomycetaceae > DASPSM01. The sequence goes on along the minus strand of DASPSM010000083.1, from coordinate 2,228 downwards.
CGTGGAAGGGATTCCACTACTCGGCCCCGTCGTGGATGACTTGCGAGAAGTCTCCCAGCGCACCGGCGTGCCCTTCGAGTAGGCGCCTGCGACCGGGCGCTGCCGGTTCTCGCATCCAACGTTGGATTGATACAATAATCGTCGCTCGTTCGCGCAAAGGAGGGGTACCGAAATGTCACCGATCTGGATGACCGCCGTCGCCGGCCGTATGCCCGCAGCTCCCACGGCTCCGCAGCGACAAGCGCCGTCGCCTCCGGGCCACTTCCTGACGGGACATGCGGGCCAGATGCTGCGGGACGCGGCCCAATTCCTGCTGCAGGCGCATGCGAACTACGGCGACATCGTGCGATTGCGGTTGGGCCCCCGCACGGCGTTCGCGCTGTTTCACCCGGATCATGTCTATCACGTCCTCGTCAAACATCGCGACAACTACACCAAGCAGTCGCGCGGCTACAACAAGCTGCGGCAGGTCATCGGCAATGGCCTGCTCACGAGCGAGGGTGACTTCTGGCTGCGCCAGCGGCGCTTGTTGCAACCGGCATTCTCCGCCGCGCGGCTGGCAGGATTTGCCGGCCCGATGGTCACCGCCGCCGAGCAAATGGCCCAATCGTGGGAGTCAGCCGCCCGGCAGGGTGAGCCGATCGACGTCGCCGACGAGATGATGCGGCTGACGATGCGGATCGTCGGCGAAACGCTGTTGGGGACCGACGTCACGGGCGAGGCCAGCGACGTCGGAGCGGCGCTGACGATCGTCATTGAAGAAGTCAGCCGCCGGATCCACACTCCCTGGAATTTTCTCGAGCGGCTGCCAGTCGCCAGCAATCGCCGTTACGAGCGGGCGATTCAAGTCCTCGACCGCTCCGTCCAAAAGATCATCGACGAACACCGTGGCGCCTCGGCGGGAAGCGACGATCTGCTCACCATGCTGATGGCCGCGCGTGACGAAGAGACCGGCACGCAAATGTCGGACAAGCAGCTGCGCGATGAAGTGATGACCTTTTTCCTCGCCGGCCATGAAACGACCGCCAAAGCGCTGACTTGGACCTTTTACCTCCTTTCTCAGCACGTCGAGGTCCGCGCTCGGCTGGCGCGCGAAGTCGATTCCGTGCTCGGCGGCCGGCCGGCGACTGCCGAGGACCTGCCGAAACTGCCCTACGCCAAGAACGTGATTCAGGAATCGATGCGGCTCTTTCCGCCCGTGTGGGCGCTCGCGCGGATGACGATGCAGGACGATCAAATCGACGACGTGACGATCCCCGCCGGCTCACCCGTCCTGTTGTCCCAATACGTGATCCATCGCCACCGCGGTTTCTGGGAGAATCCCGAAGGCTTCGATCCGGACCGCTTCCTCCCCGAGCGCTCTGAAGGGCGTCATCCCTACGCCTACTTCCCCTTCGGAGCCGGGCCGCGGATCTGCATCGGCAACCACTTCGCGATCATCGAGGCCGTGCTGATCCTGGCGACCGTCACGTCCCGCTGGTCGCTGAACCTCATCCCCGGCCGCCCGGTGATCGCCGAGTCGCAAGTGACCCTGCGGCCCAAGCACGGTCTGTTCATGGCGGCCGAGCCGCGATAATCCGCTCTTCTGTCACATTCCTTTCGGCCAGGTTCGCGTTTCCACGAGCGATTCGCCCGTTTCCAAGAGGCTCTTGAGACTGGCGAGGATGTGGGGCCAGCCGTTCGAGACGGCGTCGATCAGTTTCGACTTGGGCTGGTCGCTCTCGTGAATGAGGGTGAGTTTGACCGATTCGCCCTGCTGCTCGAGTTCGTAGGTCAGGCGCGAGTAACCGTCCTCGCGCATCTCGGGCTTGAATTCGTTGCGCCACGAAAGGACGAGCTTGCGCTCGGGTTCAATCTCGAGGACTTTGCCGCTGTCGGCCACGCGGCCGTCGGGAATCATCAGCTTCCAAGAGGCGCCCGGCTTCCATTCGCAATCTTGCCAGGTTTCGACCCAGTACTGGCGAGTGAACTCGGGATCGAGCAGGGCCTTCCAGAGCTTTGCCGGCGTGGTGCGGATGAAGGTGACGTAGACGAATCGTGATTCAGCCATCGTTTTCCCCCTCGAGTTGCTTGAGTTCAGCGAGCACGCGCAGACGACCGCGTTCGAACTTGCCGATCCAGCGTTCGGCGATTTCGTGGATGGGGACTGGGTTCAAGTAGTGCAGCTTCTCGCGGCCGCGCCAGAGCGTGACGACCAGGTTCGCCTCTTCCAGCAGCTTGAGGTGCTT
>DASPSM010000067.1:0-12119 GCA_035623955.1 Planctomycetaceae bacterium | reverse complement strand
CCTTAAGAAACGGTCGCACCGCCGACCCAGACCTAGGTTCGACGTCGGTCGCTGGGGCGGCCCCGTCAGGTGTACCATTTCGCGGTCCGAATCGACATCGATTCGACCCAGCGCGGCCCCCGCTTCGTTTGTTTCCGGCCCTGTTTGGTGTACAGTGAGACCGGTGCAAATGGCAAATAATTCGTCGCAAGCAGGAGCGAAAATGATGTCCCGGCAGTTGTGCGCAATCGTAATCGGGCTGACGTTTCTGACGCAGGCGACCCTGTCGGCTGCGGAGACCAAATCGAAGGACGTGCCTCCCGTGCTGCAATTCAAGACCAAGTCGCTCGAAGGCAAGGACGTCGATCTGTCGAAGTACCACGGCAAGGTGCTGCTGATCGTCAACACGGCCAGCCGGTGCGGCTTCACGCCGCAGTACAAGGCCCTCGAAGCGCTCCACGAGAAATATGGCAAGGAAGGGCTGGCGGTGATCGGCTTTCCGTGCAACCAGTTCCTGCACCAGGAGCCGGGAACGCCGCAGCAGATCCGCGATTTCTGCACGTCGAAATACAACGTGCAGTTCGATCTGTTTGAGAAGATTGACGTGAAGGGGAAGAAGCAGGCGCCGATCTACAAGTACCTGACGTCGGCCGAAGCAACGCCCTCCGATCCGGGCGACGTGAAATGGAACTTCGAGAAGTTTCTCGTCAGCCGGGACGGAAAAGTGGTCGCCCGCTACCGCAGCCGCGTCGACCCAGGCAGCCCCGAGGTCACACAGGCCATCGAGGCCGAGTTAAAGAAGTAAGACGGACGCTGCAAGCAGCTCGAAAAATATCAGGCCCGAGGGCGAATTCGTCCTCGGGTTTTTTGTTGCGGCCTAGCCGGGTGAACGCCGGACGCGCGCTGTCGCGTCCAGCATTTTTATGCAAGGCGTCGACGAGCACTCTGCCGCCCACGCGAGGCAAGCAATCCTATCTCTTTGTCTCAGCAAGCTTGTACAAGCTGTGGAACGTGCGCAGATAGAGTGCCCTGCCCGCGATGGCCGGAGAGGCTCGCAGGCCCTCGTTGAGCCGATTTGTCGCGACGATCTTTGGCGACAGACTCGCCCGCACGACGAAGGTGGTCCCCTCCTCGTCACAGATGTAGAGGTGGTCGCCGGCGATCGCCGGAGATGCCACAAACGTTCCGCCTAGCCGCAGGACCGTTTGTTGTTCGCCCGTCTTCGCATCGAGCCCGAAGAGCACTCCGTGGTCGGTCAGCATCCAAATCCGACGGTGATCGAGCACCGGAGCACAGAGTCGGGAGTTTGCCTTGGTGCGACTCCAGACAACGTGCGTATTGGTCACATCGCCGCGCGTCGACTCGTCGAGCCGGACGGCCATGAAATTCGTCCCTCCGGTGCCGGAGTGGATGATCGCCAGGTTCTCGAAAAAAAGCGGCGGAGCCGCCGCGTTGTAATCCGCGTGGGAGATTGTCCAGATTTCGCGACCAGTCGCTGCGTCGTAGCCGAAGGCAGCGTGCGAACCGACTGAGACAATTTGAGCGCGATCCGCCACGTCAGTTGCGCCGGGAGTCCCATACGCCTTGCGAGCGTCGCCGTTGAGTTTTGGTTTGCCGTCCGGACCCAGGTCGTGGTAGTTGGTCGACCGATCGGTGCGCCAGACCGTCTTGCCGGTTCTCTTGTCGAGCGCCGTGACGTACTGCTGGTCGATGCCGTCGAACGTCAGGATCAGCAAATTATGCCACACGATCGGCGAGGAGCCTGGTCCTCGAAAGTGGCGACAGTGAAGATCCCGGCGCTGCCAGACGATCGCCGCGGTCTGAGGGTCCAGTCGCGCGGTGCCATAGGTCCCAAAGTGCACATAGACGGCGTCGTCCTCCAGCACGCAGCTCGGCGACGCGTAAGCGTTGACCCGGTTCCCCAACGGCTCCGGAGCTGCGTTCTCAAATAAAAGTTTGTGATGAACGATATGGCCGGTGCCGGCATCGATCGCGTAGACAAACTGCTGTTTGCCGTCTTCGGTCGCGGCGGTGAACCATAGTCGGCCATTGCCGATCGCCGGGGTCGAGTGACCCAAACCTTCCAGGTCGACCTTCCAGGCGATGTCTTTGCCGCTCGACTCGTCCCATTCGATGGGCACGCCCCGGGCATCACGTTCCGTGGCGCATCCGGTCTGAAACGGGCCGTTGCGACAAGGCCAGGGAAGGTCGCCTGCCGACAGGGTTCCTGCTCCCGAGCTTAAAAGAAGTGACAGGGCCGCCGAGATGAAAGTTGAGATCAATGTCGAATTCAAACGCACGATTTTCATTTTCTTTTGCGCGAAGTCCGCGTGACGGTGTACTCGCGCTGAGGCCGCTAGCCTGTTTTTCACGCCAACACGTCGTAGAGCACCCGGCCGTGCACGTCGGTGAGACGCCGCTCGAGGCCGTTGTGGTAGAACGTGAGCCGCGTGTGGTCGAGGCCCAATAGCCAAAGCAGGGTGGCGTGCAGATCGTGCACCGACGAGACGTCGACGGCCGCCTTGTAGCCCAATTCGTCGGTTGCCCCGTAGGAGAAGGCCCGTTTCACTCCCGCGCCGGCGAGCCAGGCCGTGAAGCCGTGCGGATTGTGATCGCGGCCGCTGGCACCTTTCTGGAACGTCGGCATCCGGCCGAATTCCGTGCACCAGACGACGAGCGTCTCGGAGAGGAGGCCGCGCTGTTTCAGGTCGGCGAGCAGGGCGGCGGCGGGCTGGTCGAGGATCGGGCCGTGGATGTCGTACTGCTTCTTGAGGAAGCGGTGTCCGTCCCAGTTACCCTGCCCTTCGCCCATTGCGTAGGCACCGTTAAAGAGCTGTACGAAGCGGACGCCCGATTCGATCAGCCGCCGGGCCAGAACGCAGTTGCGGGCAAAGCCGGCTTTGACCTTGTTCTCGACATCATCGGCTCCGTAGGCGGCCAGCGTTGTGCGCGACTCGGTCGAGAGGTCCATAATGCGCGGGACGCTGAGCTGCATCCGGGCGGCCATCTCGTAGCTGGCGATCCGCGCGGACAGCTCGCTGTCGCCGGGAAACTGCGCTAGGTGCCGCTCGTTGAGCAGCTTGAGCATGTCGGAGGTCGCGACGTCGCCCGCGGAGCTGGTGCCGCGTGGCCGCGCAAGGTAACGGATGGGCTGGCTGCTGTTGAAAGGCGTCCCCTGGAAGACGGCCGGCAAGAACCCAGGACCCCAATTGTTGACGCTCGATTGGGGGACGCCGCGCGGATCGGGAATCGCAACAAAGGCAGGGAGGTCGTTGTTCTCGGTGCCCAGCGCGTAGCTCACCCAGGCGCCCATGCTGGGGAAGCCGTCCAGGGTGAAGCCGGTCGACAAAAAGTTCTCGCCCGGCCCGTGGGTGTTGGTCGTGCTGGTGAGCGAGTGGATGAAGCACATCTCATCGGCCAGCTCGCCGAGCCGCGGCAACAGGTCCGAAATCATCTTTCCCGATTGGCCGCGTGGGCGAAACGTGTAGGGGCTCTTGATCAGATTGCCATTTTCGCCCTGAAACGTGACGAGCCCGGCGCCGCCCGGCATCGGCTGATCGTGGCAGTGAATGAGCTCCGGCTTGTAGTCCCAGGTATCGAGCGGACTGCAGGCCCCAGAGCAGAAGATCACCAACACGTTTTTTGCTCGGGCAATCAACGGCGGCCGACGGGCAGCGAACGGATGCGCGGGATCGATTGCCGGTCGAAACGAGCCATTCGAATTGGAAGCAGCCGTGTTGGTCGCTCCGAGTGCTCCGTCTCGCGCGAGCAAGTGCGCAAGAGCGATTCCAGACAAGCCGGTCGCCGTTTGCGACAGGAATCCGCGGCGATCAAGCAAGCGGCGGCCCGCGTGCGACAGGATCGATTTTGAAGGACGCCGGCCGGCGGACACTATTAAGCCTCGAATCAGGGGATAAACAGAAATTCGTTCGCATTGAACAGCGCGCGGCACAAGGCGCCGAGGCCGTAGGCGGCAACGAGCTGCTCAGCCGCCGGTTGTTCGACATCGTCGGCTGCGCGGCCGAAGGCTAGTTCAAACGCCCGCCGTACGCGCGCGGGCAAGGCAGCACCGGCCTCGCGCTCGCAGCGCTGGGCCAGCCGATCGGCCTGCTCTTCGGTGAAGTGGCTGTTGAACAGGCCGAGTGCCTGGACGGCAGTCGTTGATTGAGTTCGCCGCGGAGCAATCAGGCCGGCGTCGGGGCAATCGAACGCGCCGAAGACGGCGTCCTGTTCCATCCGCACCTTCGACATGTAGACCATCCGTCGCCATTCGGCCGGGCCGAACTCCTCTTTCGGCAAGTAGACGCGGACGTAATTCTTGTTCGGTTTGAACGGGCTGAATCCGGGCCCGCCCATGCGCTCGTCGAGCACTCCGCTCGCCGCGAGCATCGAATCGCGGATCGCCTCGGCTTCGAGTCGGCGGGGAGGAAATCGCCAGAGGAGTCTGGCGGCCGCATCTGCCTTGAGCCCATTGGCGCGAGGTGCCGAGGATTGCCGATAAGTCGCCGACGTCAGAATCAGCCGGTGCACGTGCTTCAGCGACCAGCCGCTGCGAATCAACTCCGACGCCAGCCAGTCGAGCAGCTCCGGATGAGACGGGCGGCCGCCGTTGTGTCCGAAATCCGACGGCGTTTCGACGATGCCGCGGCCAAAATGGTAATGCCAGAGCCGATTGACCATCACGCGCGCCGTCAGCGGATTCCGCGGCCGCGTGATCCAATTGGCCAGCGCGATCCGCCGATCACGTTCGGAAGCCGTTGCGGCGATCTCCAGCGGGCCGACGGCCGCGATGCCGCCCGGGTTCACCCTCTCCCGCGGCGACCCGGGGTCGCCCCGAAAGAGCCGGTGGACAGGTTCGGGCTGCTCGAAGACGCCCGCATAAACTCGCGGAGCCGTCTCTGTGGCATCGCGCTCCTCTTCGAGCCGCAGCAATTCGGCCAGAAGCGTCGATGCCAGTTGCTTTTCGTCGCCGGACAGGCGCGGCGGCAACACCGAGTCGATCGACGTGGTCCCCGCGGTCGCCGTGGCGGGGAGACGCCCCTCGGAGCTGGCGACTTTCATCCAGCGGCCTTCGGCCGTCTCGACTTCGATGCGGTAATCGGTGGCAAGACGATCCTTGTAGGCTCCCTTTCGGTCGCGTCCCCAATCGATTTGGGAGATCAGGCAATCGCGGGGGAACTCGATGATCGCCCAGCCCTTGCCGCGCTCGTTGGAGATCCAACTGCGCTCGTTGCCGAAGCGGCCATCATTGAGATGCTCGCGCTTGTGGAAACTTGAACCGGGGAAGACCGTCGAGACGGTAACCGTCGAACCGAGCGACGCCAGGGCGACGTTTTCCAGCGATCGGTCGGGTCTTACGGCATAAATTCGCAACTCGTCGATGCAGGGCTCCGTGCCGTCGTTGGTGGCCAGAATCGTGAATCGCACCCGCCGCGTGCGAATCGGCGAAAAATATTCGTCGTTCCGACGCGAATCGACGGGTGGTCGCAACCCGAGCGTTTGCAGCTTCTGGGCAGTTCGTCCGAGCAGCGCGAAGACTTGTTTGCGTCGCGCGAGTCGCTCCGGTCCGGCCGCGGAGCTGAGCGGGCGCTCGCCGTGCTGCACACCGACCAACACGGCCTGCACCGCGTAGAAGTCCTTTTGTGGAATCGGATCGAACTTGTGGTTATGGCACTTCGCGCATCCGAGCGTCAGGCCCAGGAAGGCTGTGCCCGTGGTGTTGATCATGTCGGTCAGTTCGTCCTGACGCTGCATCCGCGTCAGCACCGGGTCGGGGCTTTTCACCTTGTCGCAGGGGCCGCCGACCAGAAAGCCGGTGGCCGCATCTTCGCCAACGCTGTCGCCCGCCAGTTGCTCGAAGACCAATCGGTTGTACGGCTTGTCGTCGTTGAAGGCGCCGATCAGGTAGTCGCGATAGGGCCAGGCATTGGGCCGCTCGATATTCGTCTCAAAGCCGTCAGTCTCGGCGAAGCGCACGACATCGAGCCAGTGGCGGGCCCAGCGCTCGCCGAAATGCGGACTGGCCAGCACGCGATCCACCAGCCGATTCCACGCGAGGGGGTCGCGGTTGGCCATGAAATGGGCGATTTCCTCGGGCGAAGGGGGCAGTCCCAAGACGTCGAGATAAAGCCGGCGAATCAAGGTGCGTCGATCGGCAGGGGGAGAGGGTCGCAATCCCGCTGACCGCAGCTTCTCGCTGACGAACGTGTCGACGGGATTTGCGCTAAAGGCATCGTTTTGGGGACATGCTGGCGGCTGATCGGCTCGCACAGGTTTGAACGACCACAAATCGGCACTCGGCGCGGCCTCGGCGGCGGCTTCGTCGAACGACGCCCCCTGGTCGATCCAGCGTCGCAGGGTTTCGATTTCGCTCGCGGCGAGCCGCGCGCCGTCCGGGGGCATTGAAAGCTTTTTGTCCTTCCCTGAAACGACCTGCAGCAACCGACTGTCGGCGCTATGGCCGGGCACGACAGCCGCTCGCCCTGATTTGCCCCCTTTGAGCAAGTCGGCAGGTCGGTCGGCGCGGAGATTGCTTTCCTGGGTGTCGGCCCCGTGACATTCGAAGCAGTGGGCCGACAGAATGGGCCGCACGTCCCGCTGAAAGCTGACCGGCTGCTCCGCCGCGTTCGCCGTCTGGGCAACGCTCACAATGCTTGCGAGGCAAGCCAGTGCCGAAATCGGAAGGCGCAAACCCGAGCTCCGCCAAGAATCGAGCGAGGACAAACTGGCGAGCGGCCAGTCAAACCTGGCCGAAACTGTTCGGCGTGATCGCGGACTTGTCCGCGACATCGTGAAGGTAGGAATGCCGCGGAGTTCGTTCCCGCAGCCGCTCTTAGAATACCATCCCGGTCAACTCCGGGGCACCAGCAACGAATGCGAGAGGGGCATCTTCGTGGATCCCGTTTGGCCCAAAGACGTCCGCGATTTGGTCGATCGGCTCTCGCCTCGGCCAGCCGGCTCGCCTCGGCCGGTCCGGAGTCTTTGCCCAGTGATAATAATTTTGCTTTGACAAACAAAACTATCTCGGATACGCTCTGCGACATGGATGTGGTTCAAGCCAGCAAGGCAGTGATTCGGCTCTACCCTCGAATCTACTTTGCCTGCCATCGCAGGCACGTGCGAGACCCCGGCAGCAACCGGGTGCTTTCGTCGCACCAGGCGAGCATCCTCGATCACCTCGACGAGCGCGCGGTGACCTTTATTTCGACCCTGGCCGAGCACATGGGAGTCACCGTGTCCACGATCTCGCTCGCTTTGGATCGGCTGGTGAACGAGGGATTTGTGCGACGCGTCCCCGACAAGGCCGATCGTCGCCGCGTCGGAGTGCTGTTGACCAAGGCCGGCGTTCGGATTCGAGACTCCGCGAGCGTTTTAGATCCCAATCTTGTCGCGGCGCTCGTTGGCAAACTGAGCGTTGACGAACGAGCGCAGGCGGTGCGAGGTCTTCGGCTGCTGGCCGATGCGGCAGGCCGCGAAGGGACTGCCGATGCGGCCAGACAGGTCATGCGCGAAGACGAGTCAAGAAAACAAGGCGGAACACAGCCGCGCGGCACCCACACGGAATAACACGACGTAGAAGGAACAACACATGGGAAGCATCGTCTACTTTCTGGTCGGTTTGGTTCTGATGGGATTGGGCTTCGTTCTCTCGTTGGGCGCTATCTTGCCGAGGGAGCACGTCGTGACGCGATCCGTCGATCTCCGCGCCTCGCCCGAGGTTGTTTGGGGGCTGATCTCCGAACCGGAGAGATTTCCCTCTTGGCGCTCCTCCGTGAAGAGCGTCGAGATTCTCAGCAGCGCGAATCAGCCCGTCAAATGGGTAGAATCTAGCGGCACAGATCGCCTGCAGTTGGCCATTGTGGAGGCAAAGAGTCGCGAGACGCTCGTCACCAAAATCGACGACGACAAACTCCCCTACGGCGGGACCTGGACATTCAGACTGAGACCTTCAACCGTCGATGCCGGAAGTCACCTCGAAATCACGGAGAGGGGATTCGTAAATCCGCCGCCGTTTCGTTTCCTCGCAAGATTTGTCTTCGGCCATGCCACGACGATCGAGCGCTACCTCGCGGATTTGCGGAAACGGCTGGAAGCCGACCGCGTCGGTCCGTGACACGGTCGAGTTGGTATCATTTTCCTGACGGCCACGGCGAGTCCTCAGAGGAGCCTTTTAAGAGGTACGAGCGAAGGAGACCAAAATGAGCAACGATCAGCAAATGCAAAAAATGAAGTCGCAGCCCGGTTTCATTGCGGCGCTTGATCAAAGCGGCGGCAGCACGCCAAAAGCGCTGGAGCTTTATGGAATCAAGAAGGGGAGCTGGTCGAATGACGAGCAGATGTTCGACCTCGTGCATCAAATGCGGACGCGGCTCATCACCAGTCCCGCCTTCACCGGCGAGCGAATTCTCGCCGCCATCCTGTTCGAGAACACGATCGATCGGGACATCGAAAAGCAGCCGACGGGCGACTACCTCTGGAGCGTGAAACGGATTGTTCCCTTTCTGAAAGTGGACAAGGGGCTCGAGCCGGAGAAGGACGGCGTTCAATTGATGAAGCCCTTTCCGCAGCTGGGGGCCCTGCTCGACAAGGCTCGCTCGAAACGCATCTTCGGCACCAAAGAGCGATCCTTCATCAAGCAGGCCAACCCGACCGGCATCACAAACATCATGCGCCAGCAATTCGAGTGGGCGGCCCAGATCATCGCGGCCGGCCTCGTGCCCATCATCGAACCGGAAGTCGACATTCATTGCCCCGAAAAAGCCAAGGCCGAGGAGCTGCTCAAAGCCGGCATCCTCGCAAAGCTCAACGAACTGCCGGCCGGGCAGCTGGTCATGCTCAAGCTCACTCTGCCTGAGAAACCCGACTTTTACGCCGAATTCGTCAAGCATCCCAAGGTCGTGCGGGTCGTGGCCCTTTCGGGCGGCTACACGCGACAGGAAGCCAACGACCGCTTGCGGAAGAATCACGGCATTGTGGCGAGCTTTTCCCGCGCGCTGGTCGAGGGCTTGACGGCCCAGCAATCCGATGCGGACTTCAACGCCCGGTTGAATCAATACACCCAGAGCATCTACGAGGCGTCAATCACCTGACAGCGGAGTGCCCACCCACGTGATTGGCAGCCTGATTGTTATTGGGGGGACACTGTATGAGACGGAGCACCGCCCTGGCTGCGCTTGCGGCGATCTCCGCCGTGATCGCCTGCACTGCTCTCGCATCTGGACAAGGCGATGCTGAGGCTGCCCGGGTCTTCGTTGAGAAAATGCCGCCCGGATACCGCGACTGGCGGTTGATCTCTGTGGCCCACGAAGAAGGCAACCTTCACAGTTTCGCTGCCGTTTTGGGCAACGATGTCGCGATCAAGGCCTTTCGCGATGGGACGCTTCCGTTCCCGGACGGCACGATCATCGCCGCTTTGCACTGGCGGCATGTTCCGTCGGAGGAAAACAACAAAATCTTTGGTCGGTCCCAATCTTTCGTTGCGGGGCCACCGACGAACGTCCAGTTTATGGTCAAGGACTCGAAGAAATACGCCTCGACCGGAGGCTGGGGGTTTGGTCACTTTAACGGGCGCGAGGAGAAGCCTGCGAAAAAGACGTTGCTCCAATCGTGCTTTCCCTGCCACAACGCGATCAAATCCCGCGACCTTGTCTTCACCCGATACGCACCTTGATACCGAAAGTCATCATCGGCAAGCGGTGAGTTTCTGCGAGGCGGAGAGGCATGCCGCGCTTGCCTGTTCAAAGATGGCTGGACCTTCCGGGAGAAGTCATGGCAACGACCAAAAACGCAAACGTCGAACCGGTCGACTTGAAGCTCGAAGTCGTGGTGCTCGGCGCCTCCGACGTCGACCGCGCGAAGGCGTTTTATGTCAATCTCGGCTGGCGGCTCGACGCCGACTTCGCGAATGGCACCGATTTCCGCATCATCCAAGTGACGCCGCCTCGCTCGCCGACTGCGATCATCTTCGGCAAGGGAATCGTGTCGCCCAAGCCGGGATCTGTGACCGCCCTGGTTCTCGCGGTGGATGACGTCGATGTCGCCCGCGCTGACTTGATCGCGCGCGGCGCAGCCGTAAGCGAGGTCTTCCACTTTTCCGGAGGCCCCTTCAGCTCGGTTGCGAACTCACGTGTCGGCGGGCGCGATCCGGAAGGGCAATCCTACCGTTCGTTTGCGTCGTTTGAAGATCCGGATGGCAACGGCTGGCTGCTTCAGGAGATCAAGACGCGCCATCCCGGCCGCGAATGGACGTTGACCGGAGCGCGACCGATCGACGTCGCAACCCTCGCGAAGCTCCTTCGCGAGACGGAAGAGCACCACGGCCAATACGAGAAGACGCATGCCGCCCATCACTGGTGGGACTGGTACGCGCCCTACTTGAGCGCGCGGCAGAGCGGCAGCAGTCCGGAGGAGGCGGCCGCAGCCGCCGATCGCTACATGGACGAGCTCCTCCGTATTCCTCCCCGTTGATGCTCGCGCGAGCCGTCGCACCCCACGACCTTCCGAACCCTTGAGCGGACTCGCATGTCCGAGATCAAGACTATTCTTGACGAGTTGCACGGCTGGGTTTGGCTGGGAATTCTGCTCGCGCGCGTCACCGTCGGCTCGGAGTTCCTGCTTTCCGGAAGAGGCAAACTGTTTGTGAAGCAGCGCCGCGAGCAAATGCGGCAAACCCTGCGCGAGGCGCACATCCCTCTCCCCGAGTTCAATGCCGTCTTCGTCTCGGGGGTCGAGTTCGTCTTCGGCTCGCTTCTGATCGTCGGAGCGGCGACGCCTCTGGCTTGCTTCATGCTCGCGAGCGTCATGGTGGTTGCTATCGTGACGACCGCGGCTCGGGGAATTAAAGCCTCGTCTCCGTTGGGATGGCTCTCGGAATTCTTCTACCTTCCCGAGGTGCTCTATCTCGTCATTCTCGTGTGGCTGTTCCTTTCGGGGCCAGGCTGGTTGAGCGTGGATCACTTAATCGGGACTGCCGCTTAGTTCCGCGGAAAGACGTCGTCGATCGGCTTGCCGGCTTTGGGTTCAGCGGCGCAGTAGTCTTCGCCGAGGAACCGTGCCAGCGTAGCGGCAATCTGGCTTTGGGTGACCAGCGGAATGTGCGAGCGTTCGCCCAAGGGAGGCGTGTCGGGGCCGATGACGGCGATCCAGATGTTCTCCGAGCCGGGGGACCGGTCGTTGTGGTTTTTCCAGTCCTCCGGGCCGTGACCGCGGCCGTGGTCGGGCGAATAGACGAGCGTCGTCTGGTCGCGGTATTTCGGATTCGACTGCACGGCTTGCCAGAGCTCGGCGACGTACGCGTCGACCCGGTGGGCCGACCAGAGGTATTCGTCGTAGTGGCCTTCGTGCGCCCATTCGTCGCTTTCGCCCAGCGAGACAAAGAAGATTCGCGGCTCGTGCAGCCGGAAGTATTCCATCGCCGTGCGGAAGGTCAGCGCGTCGAACGGCTCGGCGGGCCAGTGGGAGGGAATCTCTTTCTTGAGCTTGTTGAGCAGCGCGATCTCAGGCGTCATCTCCCCTTCGAGCAGCGGCTCGAAGCCGGCGTTGATCAAGAAGCCGCATCGCTCACGATTGAAGATAAAGGGAAAGCGATCCCAGGCGCCGAACGCCGCGACGGCCCCGCCGAACCGCGGCTTGCGATACAGCCACTCGAGCACGGTGCGGTTGGGGTTGTCGCGCTTGTCGTTCGTGCGGATGCCCGGATCGGCGAAGCCGCAGAGCGTTTCTACATACCCCGGAAAGGAAATGCAGCGGCCGTTGGTGACGCGGACGACGCTGGCCTTGTCCTGGTTGCCGAAGAGCTGTCCTTGGCGCGCCACGATCTTCCAGAGGAAGGGGAACAGGGCTTGGCGACGCGCTTCGACGGTTGGCTGGCCGAATTGCCGTTTGAGCGCGGCGGCATTCTTGACTCCTGCGGGCCTAGTGGTGAGCAGCGCTTCCTCGGCGCCGCGAAAGACTTCCTCCCAGCGCACGCCGTCGTTCATCACGAGAATGATGTTCTGCGTTTTGAGCGGTTGTGCGGCGGCGAGCGGCCCCATCTGGGCCAACAGGACACACAACGCCAACAGCCAAATGACCGCCAGATATCTGCGCATGGTGTTCGATTAGCGTGTGTGAGCGATCGAAGCCGGGTCAAAGGGAGCCCG
>DASPSM010000051.1:0-8932 GCA_035623955.1 Planctomycetaceae bacterium | reverse complement strand
CTCTTTGAGCCAGCGAAACAGTTCGAGAATCACGGCCACGCCGGCCAGGTCGTCGTTGAACTGACACGGATGGCAGGTGTGAGCGTTGAAGACGATTGTCTCTTCGCTCTGGCCGGCCAGGTGCGCTTCGCCGACGATCATCGTGCCCGGCCGATCAGTCGTCACCAGTTCGACCTCGTACTCGCCCGGGCCCCACGTCTGCCAGATGCGATGCGGGACGCAAAAACCCCAGGTGCGATTCCATGGCCGATACGTATTGAGGAAGTGGAACGCGTACGCGTCGGGGACCGCTGGTCGGGTGAAGATGTGCTGGTCGAGCTCGGCCTTGGAAAACGTTCCCTTGATCGACGGCGAATTTTGTACCACGGCCAGCGGATGAACGCGACCATCGAACAGGCTCCGGTCCTCCTGACGAATCAGCGCGCGTTCGACAGTCCAGTCGTCGGGGATCACCCAGCCGTTGTGCTCCTCTCCGCTGGCAAAGGTCTGCAAGTCCAGCGGATAGATCGACGAGAGGAGTTCGAAGGCCCGGCGGTTGTCGGCCTGAGCGATCCCGATCCGCAGCTTCAGGATCTCGCGGAAGACGTCGAGATGAAACGAGGGTTTTCCGGTCATTTTTCGTTAAGCGGAATAAGCCTCGCCCGTGCGCGGACCCGTCGGACCATCGGTCGGGATTCGGCCGGGCACGAATTGGGGCGGACCCGCCAGCAAGTAGTTTGGGTCCTTCGTCAAAACCCGTTCGAGATGCGACAGCACAGCCCGGCACTTGACGGCGTGGGCCTGAAACGGACCGTCGCGGAATGAATTCAAAACCCCGGCCGCCGCCAGGTCGTCGCTCAGCCGCTTGAAGTTGTAAGCGATGCCGAAATCGAGATAGCGCACGCTCGTCACCACGGGCAAATCGAGCGGCTGGCCGTCGACGAGGACGGGCGTGGGGTACAGCTTGTGGTACAGGTGCGGAACGCCGACCAGTTGCTCGACGTGATGGACAAAGGTCATGTTTCGCAGGTCGACGCCCCAGAAGAGCATTTTGCCGTCAAGCGCAAGGAGCCGATCCCAGGGCGTGTTCGGACCGTAGCCGAATGCCGAAACGTGTTCGCAAATCCAGCCGGCCTTCGCCCCTTTGGCCAGAAAGCCGACGAGCGGATTCAGGCTGCGACTGGCCGTTTTTCGGTCGAAGACATAGCGGTTATAGGCCCCGTATTGCGGATCGGGCGGCGACTGCCGGAGGTCAAACGGCTTCGCGAACCGCGCGTAATCGGAGAAAGTCCCCAACACGCAGATCGTCCCCTCGGCGCCGACCGCGTTACTCAAAGTGAAATCGAAAGTCTCAAGCAGGAACTGCCGGACGTCGGCCTGGGCGGCCAGCTCGGCGGGCTCGGCCAGCCGAACCAGGTCGCGGAGATCCGAGTGGACCAGGAGAGTATCGCCCGCGCGAATGTCGATCGCGGCGAGAATGGAACGGAATCGATCGATCGTCGCACCGCGGTTTGACAACAAGCACCAACTTCGCGCCCGACCAGTACGGGCCGGGCGTTCAGGAAGAAATCCCGGTTGCAGACTGGTAAAGGCGGACGAATTCGCCGAAAGTCCGGGGATAGTCGGCCGGATCGTCGAGCCGGCTGAAAGGGTCGATCTTGAGCTCCTGCTGCAGCCGGCCAATGACGATGGCGCAATCGAGCGAGTCGAGTCCGCTTTCCAAAAGGACCGTGTCGTCGCGAAATTCGTCGATCAGGGTCTTATGATACTGCCTGGCCACCGAACGCATGACCGCTTCGATTTTTTGCCGCAGGTCCATACCGACTTTGATCCCCTCGGAAAGGCCGCCTTCTTTGATGTTATGACGAGAGCTGGGGCCTTGCCAACGAGGCGGTAAAATTGCCGCCGGCAAGAGAATTTGACCGCAATGGAAAACAGCTTATGAGCAACAGATCCGAGCTGGGCACCAAAGCAGGGCTGATCGAGCGCGACCGATCGCATTTGATTCATTCCCTCCACAACTCCCTGCAGCAGGCTGGGGGTCACGTCTGGGTGAAAGGAGAGGGGGCCGTCCTGACCGACGCCGACGGTAAGGAATATCTCGACGGGCTGTCCGGCTTGTGGAACGTCGTGGCTGGCCACGGCCGGCGCGACTTGGTGGCGGCCGCGACGCGGCAGATGGAAACCCTCCCTTACTGCTCGAGTTACGCGGGGAGCTCTAACCTGCGGGCGATCGAGCTGGCCGAGCGACTGGCCAAAGTGACCTACCCGTCGATCAACCGGTTTTTTTTCACCTCGGGCGGAGGCGAATCGAGCGAGACCGCTTTTAAGATCGCCCGCTACTACTGGAAGCTCAAAGGCCAGCCGGAAAAGACCAAAGTCATCTCGCGACAGTGGGGCTATCACGGCGTCACACTGGCGGCGATGAGCGCGACGGGGATCGCCAGCTATTGGCCGATGTTCGAGCCGCGCGTGCCGGGATTTATTCACATCCCTTCCCCCTATCCGTATCGCTATCAGGCGCCTGCGGGCGCCAACCCGGGAATTGTGGCGGCCGACGAGCTCGAACGGGCCATCCTTCGTGAAGGCCCGGAGACGGTGGCGATGTTCTTGGCGGAACCCGTGCAAGGGGCCGGGGGCGTGATCGTGCCCCCGGACAATTATTTCGCCCGCATCCGCCAGATCTGCGACAAGTACTCGGTCCTGTTCGTTTCGGACGAAGTGATTACCGGCTTCGGACGCACGGGCAAGATGTTCGGTCTGCAGCATTGGGGCGTTGAGCCCGATTTGATCCTGTTTGCCAAGGCAATCACCTCGGGCTACTTTCCGTTGGGAGGCGTCGGCATCAACGACCACGTGGCCGAAGTGTTTGAAGTGGCCGACAAGGTCTGGATGCATGCTTACACCTACAGCGGGCACCCCGTTGGCTGCGCTGTGGCGCTGGCGATGCTCGACTGCATCGAACGGGAAGGTTTCGTTGACCAGGCGCGGGACAAGGGGAAGTTGCTGCTCGCGGGCCTCAAGCAGGCGCTCGGCGGTCATCCGCACGTCGGCGATGTGCGCGGCCTGGGGATGATGTGCGGCATCGAATACGTAAAGGACAAGGCGACGAAAGAAGAATTCGCCCCCGAGGAGAAGATCGGCCCGCGCGTCCACGCGGCCGCACAGGAGCGCGGCCTTTTCAGCCGGCTTCGCGGCGATATCTTCTGCCTGGCCCCGCCCATCGTCACGAGCCCCGCTCAAATCGAACGGATCGTCTCGATCATCAAGGATGCGACCCAAGCTGTGCTGGGCCGCGGCTGAGGCAAAGACTGCCGCGGTTGTGCCGCCGTGACTCCGCAAAGCCGATCAGATGCGGTCGAGCGAATCGATCCACCGCGCCAGCTCATCCACCTCCTCCGGGTCGAGGTAGCTCCTCTCGCGGCTGGGGGTCTTTTGGACGGTGACGGCGTACTTCATCTCGTGGAGGAAATCGACGCGACGGCTGAGGATCTCTTCGGCCCGGTCACCCTGCCCGATTGAGAAAAAGAACCGGAACGGATAGCTGGGATGTACCTCGGGGGGCGGGACCTGCAAGACGCTTGAGACGAGCGCCAGACCGCGGACCTGTTCGTGATTCTCAAACGCCAGAACCGAGGCGAACGCACCTCCGCGGGCGAAGCTGTGAATAACGAGGCGGTTGCGGTCGACGCGGTACTCTTTCAGGAAGTGCTCGACGACTCGCCAGGCTCCGACCAGATCGTTGGGGCTGAAATCGGGACCTTCACCGGGGATTGGCGCCACGATCAAAAGCCGCCGCTGGGCGCAAATCTTCTGCCAGCGACTCAGGAGGGCGGCCTCCATCGAGTCACGACCGGGGGCAATCCACACAATGAGCCCCCAGGCATCCTGCGCGGAATACGATTCCGGCACGTAGGTCCAATAGCTGGCCTTGGTTTCGCCGGTGAGCGTGTCGCGAAAGTGCCCGATCTTTGGAGGTTCCGATTTCTTGGTCGCTTGTTCTGCAGTCGCCGCGTCTTTTGCACTGGTTTCTTTGGCCGCCGAGTCCTTCGCGGCGGGCTTTTGGGCGGCTTCTTTGTCAGCGGGTTTCGCCGCGGCACCCTTCACCTCTTTCGAGTCGCTCGGAGGGGCAGCCGGCAAATCGTGAGGGATCTCCTCGATGTCGCCCGTCAACGTCACGCGGAGGGTTTTCTCCGCTTTGTCGTGAACAACGACCAGCGGAACGAGCGTTCCGGGTCGACTCCGTCGGACAAGCGAGGCGAGCTGGTCGGCGCTTGTGATCTCGGCGTCGTTCCACTTGCGGAGCTGGTCGCCGGCAACGATCCCGGCCTTCTCAGCCGCCGAGTGCGGAAAGACGTAGCGCACCACGACGCCCCGCTGTGAGTGTCGCAGCGGGAGAATCCCCAAGAGAGGCGGCTCATACGGGAGGAGCTTGTCGACGAGCACTACGTCGGCAGCGACCTTCTCTTTACCCCGCAACAGAACGACGCGGACTTTTTCACCAGCGTAACGGTGTCCCAGCGCTTGCCTCAGCTCGTCGTGGCGCCGTGTCGGTTGGCCGTCGATTTCGGTGACGATGTCCCCGGGCTTGAAACCCGCCTTTTCGGCAGGGGAATCGAAACGCACGACGTCGATCGTCGGCTTTTCGTCGACCCCTCCCTCCTTCACCGTCACTCCGAGCAATCCGGGATAGAGGTCTTTGCCTTTTTTCAGGCGTTCCACCGAGTTCAGGACGTCCGTGATTGGAATGGCAAAACCAATCCCCGAGTCGTACCACTCGACGCCGGCCGTCTCTTCTTTTCCCTGAGGAGACAGCGGAACGATGATGCCCAGCGGATTGCCCGCCAGATCGATGAGGGGACCCCCATAATTCACGGGAGAGACGTGGGCGTCGGTCTGGATGGCTTTGCCCCAAACGCGTTTGACCGCGCTCACAATGCCGACCGCAATACTTGGCTCCGGGCTGTCGTAGGTGCGGCCGACCGCAATCGCCCACTGCCCGACGCGCACCGGCGCGTGCGAATCGGCCCGCAACGGTGTGAGACCCGCCGCGTCGACCTTGAGCAGCGTGAGCATTCGCATGCGATCGGTCGCCACAAGCCGGGCGGAGTAGCGGGCTTTGTCCAACTGCACGAGGATCGACGTGGGCTTGGCGACGAAGTTGAACGCGCTCGAGACGATCCATCCATCGTCCGAGACGACGACGCCGGTCGTCGCCGCGGTGGCGGCGAGCATGCCTCCGACCCGGTCGACGCCTCCAATCGTCTGGATGCGAACCAGCGACGGAGTCACGGAGCCGGCGGCCTTGCGAAACGCCTCTTCTTCCTGCGCTTCCGGCGGGACGTCCGAAAAAGCTCGACGCGACGTCAGCAAGAGCGCCACGATCACGAAGGCGCGAAGAGCCAGCCGACCAGGGGACCGCATCGTCGAGCGGTAGTCCATTTAGCGATCCTGTTTTCCCGGGTGGTCGGGGACGCGCAGCTCCAGCGGCATCAGCTGGTCCTTGCGGCGCACAACCACGTGGATCAGATCGCCCGGCTCCAAGCGCCCGAGAATCGCCTTGAGCGCCCGATTCGATTGCACAAGCTCGTCGTTGACGAACACGATCAGATCTTCGGAACGGATCCCCGCTTTGGCGGCCGACGAACCGGGAACGACGCTGTCGACGTAGGCGGGAGTCCGATACACGACGTCCGGCACGAGGACCAGGCCCAGGTCGAGCGCCGCGAAACGGGGCTGGCTCGCGTCGGAAGGCTTGGGAGGGGGCAACGCACGACCGGCCATGATGTCTTCAATCGCAGGGCGCAACTGGCTCATTGGAACCGCGTAGTTCACCCATGTATTGCTTTCTGAGTTCAAAAGCTCGCGTCCGAGCATTCCGACCAGGCGCCCGTCCAACGTGGTCAGCGCTCCGCCCGCCGCGCCCGGATTATTGGTCACCGCATCGACGACGTAGACCGGACCCTCGTAGGGCGCCTTGTAGGCGCCGCGGCGTCCGCTGAGCCGCGTGCGCACCGAAATCACTCCGTGCACGACCGACACCGGCTCATCACCGGTGGCCACCTTGAACATATTGCTGTAGGCCAGCACCCGCGTTCCGGGGGCCGCGTCGACACTGTCACGCAGATCGAAAAATGGCAAGTCGGCATCGGGCGACTCGATCTTCAGCACGGCCAGGTCGCGGCTCGGATCGCCTTTTACGAATTTGGCGACGAAGCGCCGGCCGTCGTTGAGGACGACGCTCACCTCGCCCGTGTCGATGAGGTGGCTCCAGACTGTGACGATGTGTCCGCTGGATGAGACCAGGAACCCCGATCCGTATCCTTCCAGGCCCCCCATGCCCCCGGAGCCAAAGAGTTTGACGACTTTGGCGAGCGTGCGATCGAGGCCTTCGTCCGGCGAAAGTGATGACTGAGCCGGGGCGGGCCCCTCGCTCGACGACTGCGCTGTGGCCGGCGGGACGACAACCACGCACACCGCGAAGACAAAAAGCGGCGCGATCCACGCCGGGCCAGTTCGCCGGGCCATCGCTTACTTCCGCTCCTTGGCGTGCAGGACGCGGAAGAGTGCGTAATCCGTGTCGCCGTGTCGCACGAGAATTTCTGCCGGGAAATGGATCCCTTCAAAGGGCGCGACGTCGCGAATACGAATCTCGCAGGGATCGGTGTCCTCCAGCAGCGTTGTGTCGAAGCCGGCGAGCGCTCCGGTCTGCGCGTTGAAATACCAGCGCGTTTCGACGCTCCCCAGCGCGGAAACGAGCACGTCGACAGTCTCTTTGCCGCCGTCCAAGGGCTCCGTGCCAAAATAGACCAACGCCGTGAAGCCCTTTTCGCGCTGGGTCAAAAGCAACCGCAGCTGGTTAAGGGCCGTGAGCAGTCCGCCGGTTCCGGCCGGCTCGTCCTGCGGCTCCTGGTCGAACTGCTGCAGATAGGCCTTGCCCCCCGTCTCCAACGAAGCAAACGAGCCGGCGAGAATGCATTCGAACGGACTTCCGGCGGCGGTCCTGCCGTTGATGATCCAACTCGCGCGGTTTGGGTACTCGCCCCAGACGTCGAGGCTGCGAAGGACGCGGGCCAGCTCCTGACGGTTGAAGTAATAGTTGGCAAAACCGGCCCGCGGGATAAAAAGTGCTTTGAGTTTTTCCGGGACCTCGGGCAGCTTGGGCATCAATAAGGCCCGCGGGGGATTTCGCCGGCGTTCACGGGGTGCCTTGTCCTTTGGACCGGGCTTGGGAGTCTGGTCGGGAGATCGCTCCTGTGGCCGTTGGGCCGGCTTCTCTGGAGCGATCATCATCTCGGCCAGCTCGCGTCTGCCATGGAGCGGACGCAGCCGCACGCGGATGTCATGTTTCTCCCCGTCGCGCCGGTAAGTCAGAGGCACCTTCCAGTCTTCGGGAAAGATGCCCAGGATATTCTTGAACTGGTTGACGCTGCGAATCGGCCGTCCGGCGAAGGCCACAAGCTCGTCGTCGGCACGCAATCCACGGCGGTACGCATCGGACTCCTCCTGGATTTGGGAGACAACGACCGCCCCGTGAGAGTCGGTCGAGAAAGTGGCCCCCAACGTCGCGTGGTCGACGATTCGCCCTGAATGCAGCGATCCCAAAAAGTTCCTGATCTGATTGATCGAGATGGCGTAGCCGGCCCCGGCGTTGACCCGGCCGCGCTGGGCAACGGAAATCCGCCCGTTGATCCCGATCAGTTCGCCGGCCTTGTTGAACAGCGGACCGCCGGAATTTCCCGGGTTCACCGACGCGTCGACCTGCAAGCAATCGGTGTATTCGAGGATCGTGTTGGCCGGATATTGGTAGCGGTGCACTCCGCTTACGATGCCGTACGTGGTTGTGGGCTGAAAATCCGACGCGAGCAGAAACGGATTGCCGAGCACGTAGACCCAGTCGCCGACGCGCACGGCATCGCTGTCTCCCCAGGTGGCGATGGGAAAGTCATCGCGGCCCTGCAGCTTGATCAGCGCCACGTCGCCCGTGGGATCGACGCCGACGAGGACGGCATCGTACAGATTGCCGTCGTTGAGCCCGCATTTAAAGAACTGGTCCTCTCCCGCGACGTGAAAGTTCGTGAGCGCGTAGCCGTCGTGCGTGATGACCACGCCCGAGCCGCCGCCGGGCGTCGAACGCTGAAACACGGCCAGGACGGCCGGAGCGATTCGTGCGATCGTGGCCACTCGTGCCGCTTCAGCCTCGCGGACGGCCGGCTCGACGTCGCCGGCGCGCGCCGCGGAACCGCCCCTCGCGGCCAAGAGCCCGCCGATGCAAACCAGGGCGACTCCCGGCACAACCCGCACCCAAAACCGCAGCATGATTCCCTTCCGCCTACTTGATGACCTTTGCGTCTGCGAGATCGAGATGGTCGGCGATGTCGAGGTCTCCGCCGAAGTCGACCAGGATCTCGAGCTCGCGCACGCCGGCAATATCGAGGTCCAGGTTGAGCGGGGCATCCGTTCCGCGCACGTCCGACTGGTGCAGGACTTTGTCGTCGCCCGAGATCACCACGTGGACGTTGCCCAAAGGCGTCACCGCCTGGTCGATCCCCATCACCGCCTGAAAGCGACGGTATTCGGCATTGAGGCGATATTTGAGCAAGGTGCGGGAGTGGATCCAAAGGCCACGCGCGTACTCTTTGTTGCCCAGCCGCAGCATGCCGCCGTCTCGCGGTCGATCGCGACAGTACGTCCACACCTGGTCGAAGAAAGGCGTGTACTTCACTTCGCGCGGCTCGAGCTGCGAAAGATAGCGGACCTTTCCCAGGCTGAAATCGAGCGTAACGATTTGATCGCCGGGGACCACAATCTGCGCGCTGCCCAACAACCCGGCCTTGAGCTGGCCTTCGGACCACTGAGCGCTTTGAGTCTTGAAGAAATCGCCTCCGGTCGTCGTCACCTCGCACACCGGCTTGCCGGCATCGGCGTTCCGCCGCGCATAGACGATTCCGAA
>DASPSM010000017.1:0-3225 GCA_035623955.1 Planctomycetaceae bacterium | reverse complement strand
CATCGGCAAGGCGCTGTCTGGTACGGACGCACGACGGGCGCAGGCGCGAAGCGGGCCGCGTCGCGCTGCAGCCAGCGCCGCCGTTTCCGACAATCGATGCGTCTCTCATCATCACGCTTCCAGTTTAGGGATGGCTGTGCGTGTGTCAAGCAGTCGTTGGTGTAAACAAAATCCAGTTTGGCGGGAACTGGTCGACAAGCAAACAGGCATCGGTCCAGCGGCCTCAGATCAGTGGCGAGTAATTGACTTTCCATGTAATATACCCTCCCCCCTCTCCCAGAGGCAGTCGTGCAGGGCGTCTTTGGAGGTTCGACTGTGTCTCGAAGTCGGTGGCACCAAGCGCGAGTTCATGCCGGCCAGAAAACGGCTCACTCTGCCGGCCTCCTAATCCTTGCGCTCGTGTTCTGCTTCGAAGCCGCGAACTGCGGCGGGGGTTCTGGAGGAGGGCAAGGACAAAATTCTCCGCCGCCACCCACGTTCACAGAGATCGACGCACCGGGAGCAGGCGCGACGAGCCTGGAGGGCACAGCTGCGATTAGGATCAATGGTAATGGCGAGGCCGCTGGATACTTCTTGGACGCGAACGGAGTCCTTCACGGGTTCATTTGGAACTCGGATGGATCGATAACCACGATCGACGCTCCCGGGGCGGGCACGACTCAGAATCTCGGCACGGTCGTCGAAAGTATCAATGCGTCGGGCGAAACGGCGGGATATTTCATCGACTCGCAAGATCTCGAGCACAGTTTTGTTCGCGACGCAACTGGTAACATCAGCACTTTCGATCCGGCCGGCACGTCCGGCGCCCAATCAATCGGCGACGATGGCACGGTCGCCGGCGGATATATTGACGCACAAGGAGCTCACGGCTATTTGCGCTCCCCGAATGGCACTTTCACAACATTTGACCCCACGGGCAATCCCAGTCAATTGACCATCGTGATTCCCAGCCAGATCAATGCAAGCGGGGCCGTCGCGGGAACCTGCATCGACACCAGCAGCGTCTATCACGGGTTTCTGCGGGATTCGAGCGGCACAATCACGGTCCTCGACGCTCCGGGGGCGGGCACGGCGTCGAGCGAGGGGACCGAGATTCTCGACTTGAACAGCAGCGGGGTTGCGGTCGGCGGGATCAACATCGGCGTCGTAAATGGCGTGGATACGACCCACGGCTTCATGCTCGCGGCGGACGGGACGTATACGTTCTTCGATCCTCCGCAAGCAGTGAGTTCGTTTGCTTACGGGATCAACGACAATGGGATCATCGTCGGGGAATACCGCGACGCAAACCTTGTGCGGCATGGGTACACTCGTGAGGTGGACGGAACATTCACGATTTTCGACGATCCAAATGCGGCACAGGTCCCTACCACATCGGTGAACATCGGCACTAATCCCAGACGCATGAATGCCGGCGGTGCCGTCGTGGGCTTTTACTCGGATTCAAACGGCGTGCGGCATGGGTTCATCTGGCAGACGAACTGAGATTGCCGACACCTTCTGTTTCATCTTGTCTTCAGCTTTCGGATTTCGCGGACCAGCGCGTCGATTTCCTCTGGATTACGGAGTTTGCGCCGCTAAATATGGCGCGCCAGCAGGCAGTTACTTTCCGTTGAGAGACTGGATGTGGCGGACGAGCGTGTTGATTTCTTCGTCGGTCAGTTTGCCCGCGAACTTGGGCATTTTGCCTTTCCCATTGGCGATAAAGTTCCGCACTTCGTCGTCGGAAAGACCCTGGACTTTGTCGGAGGCGAGCGAAGGGCCGCCAAAGCGGCGCCCCGTGGCGTTCTTGCCATGGCACTTTGCACAGTTTTTCTCATAGGTCGGGTTATTGGTGAGGCCCGTCAACGGCTCATTTGTAGTCTGGGCGGACGAGACGGCAACCACTAGAATCATCGAACTCGCAGCTACGACGAGCCGGGATACATTCACTTGGCACCTCCGAAACGTTAGAAGAACTGCGACATTGGATGCTCGGTGGAAGCAAAAGGTCGGACCGATCATTCAATCGGCTGAGTTCAATCGTCCCTCCGGGACTTATTTTTGGCGCGATTGGTGTCCCGGCACTTCGTGCCGGGCTAATTACAATCGCCGCTCCGCGGCTGAGCCTAGCACGCATCGCACGGCCTAGAAGGCCGTGCTCCCCGGACCAAAGTCCGGGGCTTCCACTAAAGTCTGGCGCCTCCTCTAAAGTCCCAGAGCTTCCAGCGCCGTAACCTGCGGGGCCGCAGACGCACCTTTGGCCTCAGGGGCTAAAGCCCCCTCATAACGACACCACTCCATGTCGGAGCTGAAGCTCCGACCCCCTAAGGACATCTGCAATTCGACTGCTTTAGAACCCATGCGCTATTTCGATTTGAAAATCGATAGATCGACGGCGGCGGCCATGGCCTTGTAACCGTCGTCATTGGGATGCAGATGATCGCGAATGTTGTACGCGGGGCGAATTTGCTTCGGATTCGCCGGATCCTGCACGGCGGCGTCGAAGTCGATGACCGCGTCGTACGCATGGCTGGTACGAATCCACTGATTGACCGCCTCGCGCATCTCTTCGCCTTGATCGGTGGCGTAGGCCGCGCCGACATAGGGCGTCAGCGTGGCGCCGATCACCTTGATGCCGTGCGTGTGAGCTCGCTCGATGATTTGCTTGTGCGCGGCGATGATGTCTTCGGCGGTGACGGCGTCGGGCGGCTCCGCGCCTGGACGGCCGCCAATGCCGATATCGTTGATGCCCTCGAGCACGATCAGCCATTTCACGCCGGGCTGGGAGAGAACGTCGCGGTCGAAGCGGGCCAGCGCCGAAACACCGGCGCCATCGTTGAGCAGGCGGTTGCCGGAGATGCCCTCGTTGACGATCGCGAGGTTGGCCGTGGCTTTGTTCGCGGCGAGGCGCTCGGCCACCTGGCTCGGCCAACTGCGGTTGGTGTCCGGCGTGGACGTGGCACCATCGGTGATCGAATCGCCGAACGCGACGATGACTCCCGATTTCGGCGGCGCATCGACATCAACCGCGGAAATCCAATACCAGAGCTGGACAGTCTGCGCGTCGCCGATCGCCGATGCGCCGGTCAGGTCGCCAGTTTGCTTTGAAATGTAGGTCGTGTGCAGGCCAGTGAGATGGATCGTCGGCGTCGTGGCTTCACCGGGGATGAACACGCTGATCACCAGATCGCCCAGCTTGGGAACGTCCAAACCGATAGGATCGCTGATTACGTCGGCTGCAGG
>DASPSM010000880.1:0-19502 GCA_035623955.1 Planctomycetaceae bacterium | reverse complement strand
CGTCCGCCGCTTCGGCGGTAACGGCCGGCGCGGACGGAATCTTGTCGGCGTCCGCCGCTTCGGCGGTAACGGCCGGCGCGGACTTAATGGAGCCCTCACCCCGGCCCTCTCCCATCGGAATGGGAGGGGGGGACGCGGAGCCCTCACCCCGGTTTGGTTCCGCACTTGCCGGAGACGGAGAAGACGTGGAGACGACGCGTTCGGATTGGGTGGCTACGAGCACGTTGTGGCTTTCGAAACAAGGAGAGGGGAAGGGAAGCAGCAGGGAGTGGCACGGGCGGCTTGCCCGCCCGTGTTGGACAAGACGCAGCGTGGGCCGAGCGAACAACGTGAGCGCTGGCCCACCATTCGCGGCGCTAGCGACAAGCTGGGAGAAAGACTTCAAAGACGAAAACGAAGCACCGGCGGGCTGACGCCCGCCGCTCGCCTAAGCGTCGTCGGCGCTCAATTCTGGTCCATCCATCATCATACCATGCCGCGCGAGTGCTCCCGCTCGTTTTGTCGCGCGAAAGATTTTTCCGGGGCCGCTAAGATTCGCCGCCGCGTCGGCTTGCAGGATTTTGAAAAATTTGCGGAAAATTTTGGTCGTTGACGGGGCGATCAGACGGGCTAGGGGGCCGCGAGGCGGAGGAGCGGCCGAGTGAACGACGCTCAGCGCTGGGCCATGATTCACTCCGCTAAGTGGCGGGCCCCCCTCACCCCCAGCCCCTCTCCCGCGAGGGGCTTTGCCCAAAAAAGGGGACAGACCCCTGACCCGTTGCGGCTGGAGTGCTGGTTTGCCCTTCCGGTAGGGGGTCAGTCCCCGTTGTTGGGCAAAGCTCCTCAGACGCGCAACGGCTGATAGGAAGACACCGTCGGGCAAGCCGTCCGCGCCCACCCAAACGCCATTTTTGATAATCTGAGCGTTCGCGAGGTGGTTTTGCCGTCCTTGCCCTTTCGGCGAAGGTCTGGTTCGCACCCGGGATGAGCGAATTTCTGCATTCGACGGATCGTTGGATGGCAGGCCTCGTGGCCATGCTGGTCTTAATGGCCCTGAGTGCGTTTCTTTCGGGAAGCGAGACGGCCCTTTTCTTTCTGTCGCACGACGAAATCCGCGCTTTCCGCGTGGGGCGCCCGCGCGAACGGGCGGCCGCGGCTCTGCTGGCCGACCCCGACCGGGCTCTGACCGGCATCCTGTTCTGGAACCTCGTCGTCAATCTTCTGTATTTCGCCGTCGCAATCGTCGTTTCGGAGCGGCTGCTGGCGGCCGACTTGCGGAGTGCGGCTGCCGTCCTCGGCTTCGCGGCCCTGATTGCGCTGTTGCTCTTCGGGGAGGTCGTGCCCAAGGTTGCGGCCGCCCTTTTTCGCAGGGGCATCGCTCCCCTCGTCGCGCTGCCGATCATTGCCTTGGTTCGCCTGCTCGATCCGGCGCTGCCGTTTTTTCGCGGGTTAACGCAGATCGCTCGTCGCGCGTTCCTGCCCCACATTCACCAGGAGCCGTATCTCAGCCCGCAGGACTTGGAGAACGCCGTCAACGTGTCGGATCTGAGCGCCGAGATGATTCGCCAGGAGAAACAAATCCTGCACAACATTCTCGACCTTTCCGACATCACGGCCGAGGAGGTGATGCGTCCGCGCGGGACCTATCCCACCTGCCGCGCTCCGGTCCGCATTCTGGACCTGGCGGCAAGAATGCCGGCCGGCGACTACGTGGCGGTCGTCCGTGAGGGGACCGAAGACGTCGAGTCCGCAATCGCTTTGGGAAGCATTTCGAGGATCTCCGCCGACCACCTGGCCGAGGGGGCCGAAGACGTTGTGCACGTTCCCTGGTGCGCGAAGCTGGGTTCGGTGTTGACATTGATGCGCGAACAGGTCGCCAGCGTCGCCTCGGTCGTCAACGAGTACGGCGAAACGATCGGCATGCTCACCTACGACGACATCTTGAATACCGTGCTGATTCCCGAGCCCGACCGGGCGGCCCGGCTGCTGTCGCGGCCTCCCGTGCTGGAGGTCGCCCCCGGCTGCTATCACGCCGAGGGCATCACCTCGCTGCGGCACTTGTCCGGCCGGCTGGGAATCGAATACGACGCCGATGCCGATGGACTGGTGACGCTGGCGGGCCTGCTGCAGGAGAAGCTCGAGCATTTGCCGGCCGTCGGCGACGAGTGCCAGTGGCACGGCTTTCGAATCCGCGTGATCGAAGTTTCGAAACGCGGCCGCCTACGAGCCATGCTCACGCGTGATCAGCACGCTGAGGAGGCCTCAGCATGAGCGGCATGCTGCCGTACCTGGGGGCTTTGGCCCTGTTTGTCTTCGCGCTGTGGCTGGCCGCTTTTTTTAGCGGTGCCGAGACGGGCTTCTATCGCGCCAGTTATCTGCGCGTCAGCATCGATGCCCAGGCCGGCGATCCCGTCGCCAAGCGCATCCTTTGGTTCTGCCAGAACCCGACGAACTTTGTGGCGACGGCCCTGATCGGCAACAACGTCGCGCACTATCTGCTCACGGTCGCCGTGGGCATCGCCGCGGTCGAGGCCGGTCTTGCGGAGGGGATGGCGGCCGAGGTCATTGCGACGCTCTTAATCGCCCCTTTTGCTTTCACGTTCGGCGAGTTGATTCCCAAGTACCTGTACTATCGCGCGCCCCTCTTGCTCTTGCGGCGGAACGTTGGCTGGTTCGCGTTTTTCTACGGCCTGTTCCTGCCGTTGAGTTTTCCGCTAATGGCCCTCACGCGAGTGCTGCAACGCTTCAGCCGCACGGCCGCCAGCCGTCCTGGCCAGATTCTCGGGCGGGCGCGCCTCGTGCAAGTCCTCAGCCAGGGACATCAAGAGGGGCTGCTTTTGGATGTGCAGCGCAAACTGATCGAGGGGATGACTCATTTGGCGATCCAGCCCGTGACTTCCTCGGTCATCCCCACGCAGCGGATTATGGGCGTCGCGGAGAATGCGGGCCGCGAAGACGTGCTGAACTTCGCGCGCCGCTATGGGTTGACCAACGTCGCGCTGCGCCACACGTCGTCGCCCGATTCCTGGTTCGCTTACCTCCGCGTGGCAGACGTCGCGCTCACGCAGCGTCCGCTCGCGTCCCTGGTCCGGACTATGCCTGTCATCGATTCGTCCGCGAACAAGCTCGAAGCGCTGTTGACGCTGCGGTCCCAAGGAGCCGCGTACGGAATCGTCAAGTCGGGCCAAAGGACGCTGGGCATGGCAAGCGACCACGGCCTTTCGGAGCAACTCTTCCGCGAGCCTCAAGCGGCCGGCGGCCGTTCCACAGTCCCGCGCTGACCCCCATTGCGAGCTGTTGCGCGCCTCGCGCCTGCGAGATGTCCTTAGTCGATCTCGATGAAGGGCCCAAATCCCGTTTCATCGCACAGACCGGTCGACGGCTCATCCGCTTCTGCGATGACCGCCAGCCGCGGCGCGTCGACATGCGCCCAAGAATCGAGTTGGCTGTCGATGGCCGTGAGGCGGCGCGACAGCTCCTCGCGTCGGCCCGACCAGCGATTTTGCCACTCGGCATAGAGGGTCTCGTCGGTGGCTTCCCGCTGGATGCCCCGGCGGAGGGCGGCCTGCAAGCGAATCAGCGAGGCCTCGAGACGCGTCCGAATGCGTTTCGGTCGGGCATCCAGCGGGAGGGGCGGCATGGAGGGCTCCGTGATGGGGTCGGAGGATCGGCCAGTCAACAGAGAGAGCCAGTCAAACGAGCGAAAATGCGTAGACTTAATCGGCACTCGGCCCCATCGACTTGAGCGAACAGCGAAGCTTTGCGGGCAGGCGGTCTGAGCCCAAGGTGGCCCCTCCGCCGAAGCCGTTAGTTCCGCTACCGGTCCGAATGGCCAATGCGGCATAGCAGATGCGATCGGCCGAAACGGAGTCTTCCTGTGCCGGCTTTTCCGACGGCGCACTGCGCTACTGCGCCGGGGTTCACCGCGTTAAGACTTGTCTTGCGGAACGTCAAAGACGCAACCGGGTGACGTCTGACAGAGGATGACGTCGTAACTCTCGAGCATCGGCATGGCGATGGCCTCGAGTTCGTTCTTCCACAGATCGCCTTCGTAGAACTCCTTTTTCATCCGATCGCGTTCGGCGAGTGAAGGGAAACTGCGCAGCCAAACGAACTTGTTCGGATTCTCGACGTCGATCATCGGACCCAGCACCTTCATGCCGTGGGCCCGGAGCGCAGGCACCGCTCGCGTCTCGAAAAGTCTGATAAACTCCTCGCGTTTGCCGGGTATGATCCGGTAACTTCGAACTTCGACGATCATATTCAGCCTCGGAGTGATGATGTGCAATCGGATCGGAGCATCGCCAGGAGGATCGTAAGTCGACCGAGGCCCTCCAACAAGAAGGCACCCGCAGGTAACTCTCCGCGCCTGGGCCGTCGGAATCCGATCGGCGGGTGCCCGCTGACTGCCGCGCTGGCAGCGATCGGCGGCAAGTGGAAGCTGATTGTGATTTACTGGCTGGCGGAGTCGCCCAGGCATTTCGCCGCTCTTCGCCAGCTGTTGCCCGGCATCTCGCAGAAAGTTCTCACTCAGCAGCTGCGCGAGCTGGCGGCCGATGGAATCGTGCACCGTCAGCCGAAAGGCGCGGTCCCGGCCAAGGTCGTATATTCGCTGACGGATTACGGCCGATCTTTGCTCCCCTTGGTCGAGGATGTACGCCAGTGGGGTCGGACCCATCTGGAGCGCCCGGCAGCTCGTCCCGATCGGGTCAATTAGGAGCGTCAACCGGTGGCGTTGCCTACCGCCGCCAGGCCAACGTCCAGTGGCGATCGGTCGTTTGCCGGACGCAGTCAGCTGCGATGCCGAAGCGGGCGGCCAGCTTGCGGACTTCGTCGAGCGTCAGGGCCGCGTGCAGCGACTCGCCGAACATCTTTTGCTGATGTGCGTCGGCATCGCCTGCGTAAGTTTCGACGAGTTGCTGGAGCTGACGCTCGTTATCCGGCCGCAGCAGATCGCGAACGAACAGCAGTCCGCTCTGGGGCGACACCACGCGCACCATTTCTTTCAGGCAGTCGGCCGGATCGGGGATGTGGTGGATGATGCTATTGGACATCACCACAGGGAACTCGCCGTCGGCGAACGGGAGCCGCTTGGCATCGATGAGCTTGAGTTCGACCTGGTTCCCGAGGCCGGCGGCGGCGACGTTTTTGGCACCGACGTCGAGCATGGCCTGCGCCAGGTCGACCGCTACGACGCGCCACTGTTTGCCACGACTGCACAGCTCCAAGGGAATAAGGGCTGTTCCGGTGCCGACGTCGAGCACGCGGGTCCCCTCGTGGACCAATTGCAGCAGATCGTCGACGAAGGCGCGGTTCACCGCCGAATGATCCATCGAGTTGTATTCGATGGCCTCCTGGTCGGTGTCCATGACCTCCGGTTCAAGAATGCGAGGGATCATCGGGCGGTCCGGCAGCGAGGGACGCGGTGAACATCGGCTCGTCGACGATCGACGAGTCGAGCGCAGTGCGATGATACTCGCCCGCTGGGCCGCGAGAAACGGACCGGCCGAACGGGCGACGCGCTCGCTGCCGAATCACCGCCTCGTTACCACGGCCGGTGGCGCGCCCTACGAGGTCCAGGAGAAGCTGGACCGGGGTTTGGCGCTGCTGGGTGCCGACTCTTGCGCGAGCTTTTCGCCCAAAGCCAGCCACGTTTGCCGATGCAGCCGCAACACGGAGAGGGCGTCGGGGATCAGCCGGGGATCGTGCCGCCGATCGGCCTCGGCCAGCGTCCGCTGAACGAAGACAAACACCGATTTCAACTGGTCGACGAGCTGGGGCTGACGGGTGGAATCGAGACCGGCGATCAGCGCGGCGACGCATTCGTTCGATCGGCCGAGTTGGGCCTCGGCCCGTGCGTAGTCCCGTGATTGGAGCGCGGTTTCTGCGCTGGTCGCGTGCCGGATCGCGCCGTCGATGACCATCAGGTGCAACTGGTGCGGAGTCGCAGTCAGAACCTGGGATTCGAGATACTCGACTGTGGACATGATCTGAGTTCCCTCCGTGGAAACGATTGAAGTTTGCCGGCGACAGGTCTTCGGGATGGGTCGCGCCGCCAGCCGC
This sequence comes from Planctomycetaceae bacterium, assembly GCA_035623955.1. Classification (GTDB taxonomy): domain Bacteria; phylum Planctomycetota; class Planctomycetia; order Planctomycetales; family Planctomycetaceae; genus DASPSM01. The sequence goes on along the minus strand of DASPSM010000880.1, from coordinate 13,460 downwards.
CTACACCAGACTACTCTTGCTGCTACTGCTGCTCCCGCTGGACGAGCTGCTGCTGTCGTTGTTGCTCGGGCTGTCTTGTGCGATCAGCGAGACGTATTGCTGCTGAAGCTGCATCGATGCGAGGGTCGACTCGAGGTTGGCAAACGTGTTGGTGAGATTCGCCTCCTGATCGCTGAGGATCTGATTCAACTCGGTGATGCGATTCTGGTAGTTCGAGATCGAGTCCTGCAGCGTATCGCTCGCTTCCGAGAAACTGCCCGTGTTCGGATCGGTGATCGAATTGAGCGTGTTCTGAGCGACCGCGCCGAAACCGGTTTTGGCCGTGGTGAAAAAGGTGGAGACTGCCGACGGATTCGTGTTGAGCAGGTTTTGCAGCGTCGTCTGGTCGAACGACAGCTGGCCGCTGGAATCGATCGAGATTCCCAGATCGACCAGGGTCGAAAGGTCGCTCGAACCGGAGTTGAAGGGCTGCGTGACCAGCGAAGCCAGCTGATTCTCGGCCTCCATGACCGTGGGAGAACCCTGGAGCGCGCCGCCCGTGTCGGTGGTCGTATCAAACGAGGTGAGAGTCGAAGCCTGCGACACGAAGTTGTTGTAGTTCGTGACGAAGTTCTGCACCGCGGTAATGATCCCGGAATCGTCCTGGGTGACGGTCGCTGTGTCGGGCTGTTGTCCGACCGCCAGAAGCTGGACGTCGAGCCCGGGCAGGGCGTTGTTGAATTGGTTGTCGCTGGAAGTCTGGATGTACCCCGAAGAGCCCGAGCCAACGCGCAGCAGAGCATTTTGGGCTTGCGTGGTGGTCTGCAATCCCAGGTTCACGCCGCTCTCGTCGACATAAAACTGCCCGGCAGCACCGGCCGTGTTCGAGGTCAGCGCGAGGTGATCGGGCGCATACGACGAGCCGTCATTGACGACCGACGCGCTGACGATTCCCGACGTGCCGATTTTGGAAACCAGGCTGTTGAGCGTATCGGTCGAGGAGATCTGAATGACGGTGGCGGTGCGGCCGTCGATCTGGGAATTGCCGTTGCTGTCGGCGGTGCCGGTCGCCGCGATCCGCAGGTCAGTGGCCGTCGTCCCGCCATCGTCGTCCTTGACGGTGAGCGCTCCGGAGCCGCCCGCGTTGTCCGTGAGCACGATTCCGTCACCCGTGCTGTTGATCGCCGCGGTGACGTCTAGGCCGGAGTTGTTGATCTGCGCCATCACGTCCCCGAGGGTCGTGTCAGCGCTCGTGACGGCGATGGTGGCCGATTTTCCCGCCGAGTTCGTAATCGTAAATTCGCCGTCGGGCACCGCGCCTCCGCCGGGCGCGTAAGTCGACAGGCTGGTTGACTGGCTGATGTATTGCAAATTGAGCCGCCCGGAATCGACGGAACTTGTGGCCGCGTTGACCGCGATGCCCAATTGGGTTGCCAGCGTGCTGCTCCCCACGTCCTGGATCACCAGGTTGTCGGCCGTCGATCCCGACGTGTCGGTCACTTCGATCCCGTCGCCCGACGGATCGATGCTGGCCGTCAGATTGAGCTTGTGCCCGCCGGTCGTCGTGGCGGAGTTGATGGCGTTGATCACCTGGTCGAGCGACGTCGCGCCGGTGAGGTTGATGGTGGCGGTCAGCCCGGTGCGGTCCTGCAGCTCGATCTCGCCGGTCTCGGTAATCCCCTGGCCGCCATTCAAATTCTGCAACAAGACGGAGTTGATGCCGGCGAGTAAATTCGTCCCGGAGATCGTGTTTCCGCTTGCGGCCACGTTGAGGCCGAGTGCCTGCACGACCGAGGCCTGGTTCTCGTCGGCGACCGTGAGCGTTCCGGATCCGCCGCTGTTGTCGGTCAGTTGAATGCCGCCGTTGGCCAACGACGCCACCAGGTCGCCATTATTGCCGGTCGCGTTATTGATGTCGTTGATCACGTCTCCGACTGTCTCGGCGCCGGTGAGATTCACCTGCAGCTGCGTGCCGCTGGACAGGGTGATTTCCAGCGAGGCGGCGCCGGAGGTGATATTCGGGGCGTTCCCGTCGTTGATTTGCGACAACAGCGTGTTGGCCGTGGTCTGGTAGACGTTCTGGCCGGTGATCGTGCCCGTACTGCTCGATTGGGCGATGCCCAGGTCGGTCGCCGTCTGGTCGCCGCTGACGTTGGCGATGCTCAGCGTCCCGGACCCGCCGGACTCGTCGGTGATGACCAGGTGCCCGCCCGAAGTCGAGGCGGAGACTTCGGCGACGCCGTTATTGTTGATCGCGTTGATGACGTCGTTGACGGTGTAGGCGTTGGACAGATCGACCGTCGCCGTGTGGCCCGCCGCGTCCGTGATCCGGATCTCCCCGGCCTGCACCCCCGTGTTGCCGTTGAGCGCGCTCAGCAGCGTGGGCTGCTCGAGTCCTCCCCCCGCGGAAATCGTCAGTGTGCCCGTGCCGATCGTCTGCGAATCGTCGTTGACGAAGCCCTGCGACAGATCGGTCTGGGTCGAGGCCAGCTGCAGCGACTGGAATTGATACGAGCCGGGCGCCGCGTTGTTGCCGGCCGTCACATTCATCTGCGTCGGGTCCGACAGCTGGACCTGGAAGTCCTGGAACGTTGTGGGCAATGCCAGCGACTGAAGAGCCGTCGTGACCGGAGCCAGATTCGCCTCGAGCGTCTGATAGCCGGTCTGCTCCGCTTGGAGGTTCGAGATGTCATTCTGCAGGTCGGTGACCTGCTGCTGCTGGCTCGCCTCCAGAGCGGTGATCAGGCTCTGGTAGTTGATTCCGCTCACCGGCCCAACCGACGATTGGATCGGAGACACGGTGCCGTTGGTGTTGACGTTCGTCGTCGGCGAAGAAGTGCTCGTCGTCGTCGGGGACGTGCTGGTCGTGCTGGGAGTGGTGCTTTGAATCGTGGACATTGGCGACTACCCGTCCGGGAGACACTGAGCCCCGACCGAACCCTTTGAGCGAGTTGGCTTGGCGCTGGCGGCACGAACGCGCATCGGTTGGTATCGACCGGGCGCTCACCTGGCTTGAATTCGCGGTTTTATCGGCTGGGAAAGGGGGGCAAACTTTGCGGATGAGCGAAAGTTTTTCGATGGACCGCCGCGGCTCGATTTCCCAAAGCGGCCGCAATTCGGACGAACACGCCGCTCCACTGGCCCACGTATGATTGCCGCACGAGGCGTAACGTCGGATACCAGGGCGTGTCCTCACGATCCAGAAGCCAACGCCATTCCGGCACATGTGGAACGGCGAGCCACGTCTCGACGCCGAGCGCGCCGGCGAGGTGAGCAAGCGACGTATCCGACGTGACCACCACGTCCAGGCAGCGCAAAATGGCAGCCGTGTCGACAAACGGGCCGTGGATCTCCGCCGGCTTCAGACCCAGGTCGACGACGGGAAATGTCACGATGGGCTGGGTCAACTGCTCGGTCCCGGCCCCTTTTTGCAGGCTGATCAGCCGCACGCCGGGAAGCTTCGCCAACGGCTCGAAGCAGGCCAGCGGAATCGAGCGAAACCGATCCTTAAGGAAGGCGGGGTTTCCCTGCCAGTGAATGCCGACACGCAGCCCGGCAAATCGCTCGATCCGAGGTTGCCAGAAGCGAACCATCGCGTCGTCTACCGCCAGATAGGGGATTGTCGCGGGAATCGAGTCGATGCTGGCAGTGAAGAATTGCGGCACGCTCATGAGTGGCAGCCACGCATCGAACTTCGGAATCGGCTCCTCTTGCGAGATGACCTGATCGACGCCGGAAAGCGAGCGCAACAGCCCCACGAGCGGCTTCTGGCAGCGCAGGATGACCTTGCCGACACGCTGTTTCACCAGCCGAGCGTAGCGCGCGAACTGAATCGTGTCCCCCAGCCCCTGTTCGGCATCGAGCAGGATCGTGGCGTTGGACGCTGTGGCTCCGTCCCATCGGGGCTGCTGATGGGGGCACGGCGGCGTTTCGGGCAGCTTCCAGCGCCATTCGTACTCGCTCCAACCGCGAGCGAAGTCCCCCTTGAGCAGCCACACCAGGCTCCGGTTGTAGTGGGCCGACGCAAAATCGGGTCGCAGGGCCAGAGCCTGCTCATAAGCCACGAGGGCTTCGTCAACTTGCTGTGTGTCAAACAGAACGATTCCGAGGCCGTTGTAGAACTCGGCGCTTCGCGGCTCCAGCTCGATCGCCCGCCGGCACGCGGCAATCGAGGCCTCGAATCGCCCCATCCCGGCCAGCGCCTGTGCATAGTTGAAATGGGCCCCGGCAAACTCGGGTTGGACGCGGCACGCCCGCAAGAAACATTCGGCCGCTCCGGGAACGTCTCCCTGCTCCGAGAGCGTGTTCCCGAGATTGTTCCAGGCTTCCGGAAAGGCGGGAGACAGCTCGACAGCCCGGCGAAAACAGGCGGCCGCCAGATCGAGCCGACCTTGCTTCTTGTACGCCGTTCCCAGGCAGCGAAAGCCGGCCGCGTCAGCGGGATTCTGCGCCAGCCCGCGGAGATAAAGGTGAATTGCGTCTTCGAGGCGTCCCTGCTTCTGCAGGGCGATCGCCGACTGCCGGCAGCGGTCCGCGGACGCCGATTCGCGAGCGACGGGGATTTGGAGATCGGCCGACAGTCGGACGGCTGGCGTCATCCTGAATCTCTACGTCGTTGTTCTGCCAGTCACTGCGGTTGTCCCGCTAGCCGCAGCGGACCGCCTCCTCGACGAGCTGTCCCAGAATGCGGTTGTAGTCGGCGACGACCGGTTGCGATTCAAACAGCGCGCCGCTCATCTGCTGGATCCGCTCGGTCACGTGCGCTCGCCAGTGTGCGTCCGTGCCCAGGCGGACCGCCCGCGCCACATAGTCGTCCTGGTCCGATGCGATGCACTCGTTCACGCTCATGGCGCGGTAGAAGCCAGCGGTAAATCTCCCGCGCAGAAAGTTCCCGGCGAGCGTGACAATCGGCTTATTCAGCGACAGGCCGTCGAAGGAGGTGAGTCCTCCTCCGTAATGAAGGGGGTCGAGCAGCACGTCGGCCGAGTCAACCAGCTTGAAGTACCCTTCCACCGACTGGTAGGGGACAAAGTGAATCCGCTCGGCCACGTGGGGAAGTGCCAGTCGCAGTCGATTCTGCAGCTTGCGGGCCGCGTATCCGTGGCGGTCCCGGGGAATGACGATTGTCCCCTGGGGATCGCGGCGGAGGATGTCTCCCAGCAGACTGTCGAAGTCGGGATGAAATTTCTCGACCTTGTGCGGGCACAGATAGACGTGCTCCGATTCGCCGGCAGGCACGTCGGGGATCCGCTCGCTTTTTAGAATCTCGTAGCGCGATTGCCAGGTGAGCAACGTCGGGGAGCAAATCAGCTGTTCGCTGTAGTTCTTCTCGGCCCGCGCCGGCTCGCAGAGCGTGCTCGTCAGGAAGTAGTCGACCTGTGGAATGCCCGAAGTATCGGGAAGTCCGGCTCCCGTGCACTGAATGGGGGCCAGTCGGAAGAACGGCAAAAAGTAGTTGGTGACGTCCGAGCCGATTTCCCAGTGATACAGGACTGCAAAACGCCCCTCGCGAATCCGCTCGACAATCCGATCGAAGCGGCTGGGAATCACGAACGTCTCAAACGCGTCGCCTGGCACTTGCGTGAGCAAACGTTGCCGGCCGCCCGCAGAGCAGATCACAACGGGGTCGAAGTCCCGACGATCGATCCGCTCCAACACTCCACGCAAGTAGCGGAGAAAAACCCCCTCGTGCCCGTCGGTCACGACGAACCCGACGCGTGGCTTGCCGGCGCGAAGCCACCAGCGGTCGAAGCCGGGCTCCGCAAGGCTGTTCGCGAAGATTCGCGCATAAGCCTCTTTCAGCGGCCGGTTGTCGCGGCCGTGAAACTGGAGGTTATAGGGGGGCGGGCATCCCTGTCCGGCGATCGTTTCCGCCGTAATGGAGAGGTTTTTCTCCGCAAATTCCTGCAAGCGGGCCAGCAGGCTCGCGCGATACTGGTCGATGCCCACCGCGCTGTGGAAGACCATCGGACAGAGCGTGGCCAGCCAGAGTTGCCAGAGCGGCTGGTCGTTCACGTGCCGAATGACTTTTCGATAGGCCGCCGCGGCGCCGACCTGGTCGTCCTGTTCCTTCAGCACGTTGCCGAGCGCCGTCAGGACCGTCAGGTCGTCTGGCTTCCGCGCGAGCACTTTCTCGTAGCACCGCCGGGCGCTGTCGAGATCGAAAAGCTGCCGGTAAGCGTTCCCCAATTGGTAGATAGCGGGGACAAAGTCCGGATCGCGCTCGAGCATTTGAAGGTACGCCTCGACGGCCTCGTTTAACCGCTTGATCGATTTGCAGGCGTTGCCGAGGTGGTAAAAGGCCTGCGATTCCTTTGATCGCAGCGAGATCGCCGTTCGGTAACCATCGATGGCGTCTTCGTAACGTTCGGTCAAATGCAGCGCTCGCGCGAGCGCGTAGTGGGCGCCGGCGTTTTGCGGGTCGAGGGCCAGGCCGCGGCGATACCAGTCGATCGCTTCGTCGAATTTTCTTTGATCTTTGAGCGACTGTGCGAGATTGAGGAGCAAGCTCGCGTCGCGAGGCTTTCGCGCAACGGCCCGGCGATAGACGGGCTCCGCATCTGTCGAGCGCCCCATCTGCAGGTGCCAATCGGCCAGGTCTTTCAGCAGCTCGTCGGACTCGTGGCCCAGCTCCAAAGCCCGCTTGTACGCGGCGATCGCTTCCTCCGCTCGTCCGGCTTGCGAGCGGCAGCGACCCAGCTGCGCGAGGGCGGAGCCGTTGTTCGCCTCGATCTCCAGCACGCACTCGAAGCAGCCGGCCGCGTCTTCCAGCTCGTTGCGTTCCAGCAGCGACGATCCGAGATTCATCCACGCGGGAACGTTTTTCGGATCCAGCTGGACCGCCCGCTCGAAGCAAGCCGTTGCGCCGCTGGCCTGGCCTTGTTCGGCAAGCGTCACTGCGAGGTTGTGGTAGGCGATCGCAAAATCCGGATTGAGCCGGATCGCCTGCCGGAAGGCCTCCATTGCCTCGACCGGACATCCGAGGGCCCGGTAGACGTTCCCCAGGCTGTTGTAGAGTTCGGGGCGGCCCGGTTCCGCATCGATGGCCTGACCGATTCGATCGACCGCGGTGACATGCTCCTGCTTTTGAAAGGCGATGACGCCCAAAAGATGCAGCGCGTCGGCATGCCTCGGATCGAGGCGGAGCGTCTCCCGGCAGGCTGCCTCCGCGCGCGGCAGGTCGCCGCTCCGGTGATGCTCGATCGCCGTCTGTAGAAGATCGTCAGCGGCAACCACCATGTGCGTTTCGCCTCGAGCGCCGGCTTTAAGCCGGCAAAGTCCCATCATCTGTATCGGCGTAGTGGCCTCGGGCGAATGACCGCCTTGTCCGCCGCACTTTTGCTCGACGGGAATTGGAGCTTTGCGAGATGCTTCGGTCGCGAAGTTTGGGCACGCCCGCGCCAGAATAGTCCGCGCCAGACTCACACAGTCGCAAAGACATAGAGTTGGGACTCGGTCCCGTCCCGCGAAACTCCCAGCGCCTGCGACGTGATTTTGAAGCCCGCCTCGGTCAGTCGATTCAGCCACCACTCGGGCTTCTGCACGGTGAGATGCAGGGCTTCGCCGATCAGTTGCGGTCCAAAGACGTCCTTGATGACGGCAATCGAGAAGAAGGCGAATCGCCGGGTGCTTTTCCGCAGATTGGCAAGCACGCTGGCCACACGCTCGGTCGGAATGTGTTCCATCACGTCGCAGCAGATGACGGCGTCGTAGACCCGCGTAAAGTCCGCCGGATTCCAGAGGCAGCCGATCGTGAGCACGCGCTCTTTGATGTCGGCAAAGCAGGGATCCAGGCAGTTGTCGGTGATGTCGAAGCCGTGCACGTCGAATTCACCGGCATGCTCCTGCATCAATCGCCACATCAGCTTGCCCGAGCCGCAGCCGGCGTCGAGGATCGTGCGCACGCCGTGATCGCGCAACGCCTGCAACAGCGGCAGGCGATCGAGAGCGTCGGCGCCCGGCGAGTAATGCCGGTATTGATTGAACTTCCAGACTTGCTCGTATTTCGCTCGTTCAGCCTCGGCCTGAGCGTCCAGCCTGGAAATGTTCGGCACGGCGTCGATCGCGGCGTTCACCGTGAGTGGCGCTGCGAGAAATTGCTCCGGCGATTCGTTTTTCGAACCGCTCGACGTGGCCAGCAGCTTGAGCTGCTGTGCGACGGCGTCGAAAACGCAACTCCAGTCCCCGAGCGCCGGCTGCCGGACCAGCCGCATCGACGGGTACCACGGCGTCTCGTCGGTTCCGAGTTGCCAGCGCCAGGTCGGCGCGGATGGCAGGAGATTCCAAACGGGCACACCCAGCGCGCCCGCCATGTGCACCGTCGCATTATCGACCGAAATCACCAGATCAAGCTCGGCGACCTGCGCCGCAAAGCCGTCGAGATCCTTGAGGGGATCGACGTCGCTCCAGTGATTGAGCGGTGCGCTCAGCACGGCCGCGGCCTCCTCCAGATCGGCCGCTGTCGTCCCGTACTGCAGATTGACGAATTTGACTCCGGCAACCGCGAAGATCGGCCGCCAGAGGGCCAGCGGCGTCGAGCGGCGCCGCAGCTGGATCGCCTTGCCGCCCCCTCGCCACGAAATGCCGACCTTTAGCCCATGACCCAGCTCGCCAAAGCGGCGGCTCCACTCGCGACGGAGTTCGGGACACGCCGCCAGGTACCGCACGCGTCTCGGAAAGTCGGCTGCGGTTCGCCGCAAGAAACGGGGCAGGCTGCCCGCCGGACATTGGACGGTGATGCCCGAGGCTTCCGCGTTCGCGCTCGACAGCGGGCGTGCGATCACCTCCGCGAGCGGGAACGACCGGGCAAACAGCGGCACCAGCCGCGGCTCGCACTCGATCAGGCATTGCCGCGCGCGGGCCAATACGTCGGGGACGCACGAGGCAAAGAAGATTTCGTCGCCGACTCCCTGTTCGCAATGAATCAAAATCGACTGGTTGCCAAGGTCGCTGCCGTTCCACGCCGGAGCCGTAAACTCGCGAGGAACGAGATCGTAGCGCCAACGCCACTCGTATTCGTCCCAGCCGCGCGCCAAATCGCCCATCAAGAGCAGCGTGCCGGCGCGGTGAAAATGAGCTTCGGCATCGTCCGGGCGCAACGCGACGGCCCGATCGTGACAGGCGAGCGCCTCCTCGAGACGCCCCAGTTGCTGCAGGACGACTCCCAGGTTGATCTGGGCCTCGACCAGTTCGGGCTCGACGTAGAGCGCCCGCCGATAGCAGGCGGACGCCTCGGAGGGCTGCCCGATGTCCTTGTAGACGTTGCCCAGATTGAAGTGGGCCTTCGCGTTGGCCGCGTCGATCGAAAGCGCGCTCTCGTAGCAGGCGATCGCTTCCTCGTATTTTTCGAGAGCCGTGTAGACCGATCCCAGGTTGTTCCAGGCGGACGCGTTGGTGTCGTCGATCAACAGCCCCTGCTCGTAGTAGGCGGCCGCCTCTTCGTGCTTTTCGTTCGCCAGGAGCCCGTAGCCCAAACCAAAATAGGCGGCCACGCAGTTCGGATCGCGCGCGAGCGCCCGACGAAAAAGGTCGTCGGCCTCCGCGAAATTGCCGGACGCCTGCAGTTGCGAGCCGCGAGCGCACCACTGCTCGGGCGTCGATGGGACCGGCACGCTGGCCGGCGCTTGCGATTCTCCGTCCTCGACGACTGCCGCGGCTCGGTCGCGAATCGTCTGCCGAATGGTCGACTGGTTGATTTGCGCCTCGGCATAGTCGGGGCGCAGCGCCAGGGCTTGCTCGATGGCTTGCAAAGCCTCTTCGCTGCGGCCCAGCGCCTCGAGCGCCGTCGCCAGGTTGTTGTGCGCCTCGGGGATGCCCGGGTCGATTCGGATGGCTTCGCGATATTGCCGAACGGCTTCGTCATACTGACCGACCCGCGACAGGGCGTTCGCCAGGTTGTAGTGCAGACTGGCGGCACGCGGCCGACAGGCAACGGCGCGACGGTAGCTCGCGACGGCCTCTTCGGGGCGTCCCAACGACGAGAGCAAAGCCCCGCGATTGTTCAACGCCTCGACATAACCCGGGTTCAGCCGCAGCACTTCGTCGTAGACTTCCAGCGCCTCGTCGGGCGATCCGGCCGCCTCGAGGGCCATCGCCAGGTTGTAACGGGCCCCCAGGAATTTCGGTTGCAAGCGAACCGCCTCGCGAAAGGCAGCGATGGCTTCGTCGATCCGATTGAGCGAGCGGTAACAGGCCCCCAGGTTGCTGTAGTACAGGGCCGAGCCGCCCCCCTTGGCGATTGCCTGCCGAATGTAATCCACGCCTGCCGGATGATCGGCTTTCTGATGGGCGGCCACGCCCAGAAGATGCAGCGCGTCGGCGTGTCCCGGGTCGACGCGGACAATCTCGCGATACAGCGCCTCGGCCTGATCGACCTCGCCAGCCTCATGATGCTTGATCGCGCGATGCAACGACTCCGAGACCGCAGACATTGGATTCCCTTCCCCCCAAAAGCCCCCTAAAGGATTGCCGGCGACGCTCCTCGCAGATTTGTGGAGGAACGGCCGCGCCCCCAGACCTCGGGCGCCGCTCGCACCCGTACTTATCCTGTATCGGTTGCGCAAGCTCTGCGGATTAGGCAATTGCTGCCGGTACGGCTCGACGGCTGCGAAATCGGCAGTGTCGCTGTTTGACTCCCAACGCCTGGCCGGCGTCTCGCGGCACCGGGACTTGCGACGGCCTGCTACTGGTCTGTCCTCAGCGGGTTCCAGTCGTCTTCCGGCATGTGGGGCGGCTTTTCGCACGCTTTCAGCTCATCCGTGACGATGTCGTACTGCTCGAAGCCGTGTGCCGTTCGGTAGATGATTCTGCGATTGCCGTCTCGATAGAAGAAATCCCGATCATCCTTGGTAAAGTCGTGCTCGTAGGGCAAGACTCGATTCCTCAAGAGATGGGAATCATCAAACGCCAGAATGCGCGTGATCCACGGATTGTCTTGCTCGTCAGTCTGCATCACCCAATAAGGAGCATTCGCCACGGGCCTGCAAACGTAGTAGTTGAGCCGGAGGTCCCGCAGAAAGGGGAGCTCGCGGTCGGGCTTTCCAGGCTCGCGGATGAAGGCCTTATTCCAGCTCCGATGCGAAAATGGCGCAGGGCCGTGCGGACCGGGAAACCACCCGAAGTTCTGGGAATATCCGTCATAGACAAATTGTTCGAGCACCTTGCCGCTCGCATCTTTTCTGGTGCCGATGACCCTCGGCGGATCGTGCTTCACTGGCCCGGGAGCAAACACCATACAGAGGCAGCCGCCGACGAGCAGAAGGACGACGGTCAAGCATCCACCCAGCAAGTGCCGCAGTCTCATCTCAGTTGTTCCCCGCAGATATGGGACAGTTCAATTGGGTGGCAGGGACAATCGGCCGCCGGTCCAGACTCGAAACCAGGCCAGCGAAAACGGCAACCGTTTTCGGCGGGCGGCTTCAGTCGGCGCTATTCGAGTAGGGCTGCGTCCCCGCGGGAGACAGACGCTCGGGGTCTTTCGCGTACACCAGATACGAATAGACCATCATCGAGAGCGCGCAGGCCGCATCGATGGCGATCATCGCCGTGAGCATCCACTCGGTCTGGACGATTCCCCAAACGATCGCCAGCAAGCCCATGAAGATGAACAACCAGCCGGCCAGGCGATGGGTCTTCGTCCACGACAGTTTGCTCGACAACGTCCAAGGCGTGCGCACGCCGACGAACCAGTTGGGGCGAATCTTCCCCATCACATTTCCCAAGATGATGAAGAGAAAACCCAGCGCCAGCCCGGCGACGGTGGTCATATTGATGTGATAGCCCAGCGAAACGAGCACCCCCACCGTGTAGATCGCCGACATAAACAGCGTGAGCGTCAGGCGCAGGAAATTAAAGACGCCTGCGAATGTCCGGTAGTTGGCCTTTCCCGGATCAAGCAGCGGCAGCACCAACAGCAGCAGATAGAGCCCCAGCGTGACGAGAGGCAACAGCACGAGCCCCTCGAACTTGCCGCCGTACCGGTCGACCTTTCCTTCCAAATCCCAGTGGACAGGAATTTTGTCCGACACATGGGACCAGCACAGAGCCCCCACGACAAACATGGCAGCAATGGGCAGCAGCTGTATCAGCTCGCCCCGCCAGGTGCGTTTCATTTCTTGGCCTTTCCGTCGGTCGGCTTGCCGACGTCAAACAGATCCATCACGGTGGCTAGCGCCTGCTCGACGGCGGAGACATTGAGGCTATAGACCACGCTCGTGCCGTTTTTCTCCGAGACGATCAGCCCCGCGTGTTTGAGCACATTGAAGTGTCCCGACAAGGTCGACTTGGCCAGCGGAAACCGGTCCGAGATCTCGCCCGCGCTCATGTCGGAGTTTCTGAGCAGCCGCAGGATCTCGCGGCGCGTCGGATCGCTCAAAGCTTGAAACACCTCGTTCATACGGTTTTCAACCGCGGTTATTTCTGTATTTCGCTAACTAACGAAATATATTCGCCTGATGCGGCTCGGTCAAGAAGCGGCGGCAATCGTTCGGCACTCACCCACACTTCATTGTCGCTATTGCTCGTTCGTATCATTAAGGCGCGTTTTGCTTTCCGTTCAAAACGCCGTGGGCGGGCCAGGGCAAACTTGAAACCCACGGACGGTCGTCTGGTTTTGATCTACATTTCCCGGACCGACCGACCGTTGCTGATGGGAGGTGCGCCGGATGGCCAAGTTCTTTACCGAGTTGAACGAGGATCTGCGGGAATTCATCGCCCGGCAGCGGATCTTTTTCCACTCCAGCGCTCCCAACAAGGGGCGAATCAATCTCTCGCCCAAGGGGCTCGACACGTTTCGGGTTCTGGGCGACAAGCGCGTCGGCTACCTCGACCTGACCGGCAGCGAATGTGAGACGGCCGCTCACCTGGCGGAGAACGGGCGGCTGACCATCATGTTCTGCAGCTTCGAGGAAAAGCCGCTGATCGTCCGCTTGTATGGGACGGGCCGCGTGGTCCATTCGCGCGATCGCGATTGGGACGAGCTGCGCCTGAGTTTCCCCACGATCCCCGGCGAGCGGCAAATCATCGTCCTGGAGATCGAGTCGATCATGACCACCTGCGGCTTTGCCGTGCCGCTCTTTGACTATCGGGGTGATCGCCAGCAGTTGACGGAGTTCACCTGCAAGATGGGGGACGAGCGGATGGACAACTATCGCCACGAGCGCAACCAGGTGAGCATCGACGGCTTGCCGACGTTCCTCTTTGAATCGCAGCCTGTTAGCCAGCCGTAGAAGGGGCGAGTCGCAAGACCGGAACGACGACATGCACTATTTATTGTTCTACGAGAAGGTGGCCGATTACTCGCGGCGCGAGCCGGCGTTTCAGGCGGCGCATCGCGATCACGTGCTGGCTGCCGTGGCGCGCGGCGAGCTGTTGCTTGGCGGACCGCTGGAGGAACCGATCGACGGCGCCAACGTCCTGCTGTTTCGCGCCGAATCGCCCGCCATTGCCGAGTCATTCGCAGCCGCGGACCCGTACGTCATGAA